>JACPRI010000048.1 GCA_016190065.1 Verrucomicrobiota bacterium | reverse complement strand
GGCTCGATCCGATTCGGGAATCTGCAAATGCTCCGCCACGGTGTCGAACTGCTGGCAAGCCATGCGGAAACTGGGGTGATCGTAAATTTGCACGGCGGAAAAGTAACCGAGCGTTTCCGCGAATGAAATTGCATTTCAATTGGAATCCGGCTGTTCAAACCACGAAAATGAGCTGCAGTCAGTCTTCATGTGCCGTTCGTGTCGCCGTCGTTGCCTCTTCAAGATTCGGTGGCTTTCGCCCGCCGCGCTGATCGCTTGAATCGGACGCAGCAGATTCAAGAAACGCGAATGCGCCTTTCCATGCACGAGCTTCACACCCGTTCGATCGGAGAGTCAGCGTGATTGCGCCGACATCGCTTGTGTACAGAACCGGCACTCGAGTGTCGGCCAGCCGCGCCCGCAGCTTCCAGCCGGCTCGCGCTGATGCCGGAAACTCGGCGCTCGCGACGATAATCAACCGAGGCCGGAGGGCTTCGATCAACGCCGTGGTCACTGGTTCGCCCTGAGCCGGAAGACCCGTGACGATGATGTCGGTGCGCAAATTCTTTTCGCGCTCCAGCAACGCGCGCTGGCCCAGGCGGCCAAGGTCGGACAGCAAAAGAACGCGTACCCCGGAAAATTCACCGAGCAAGACGATCGCGTTGTCGTCCGCCTGCGCGAAATGATCGCCAGGGTCTGGGCGCAGGACGGTCCAGTCTCCGAAGCGATCGCCGCGGCGGAGCTGTTGCCAGCGCTCTTTTGAATTCTCCAATTCGCGAACGAGGTTTCGATAGGCCGCCGAACGGAACCGGATGGTACTCGTCAAGACGCTCGCTGGAGAAAATTGCTCATTCAAATAACCCCAGCCGCCGACGTGATTGATGTCCCCGTGCGTGAGAAGGACGTTGGCCAACTGTTTGACACCCCGGGCCCGGAGGAAAGGCCGGACCGTGAATTCAGCAGCAGAGCGATTGCCCGGATCGATTAACAGATCGTTCCTTCTCCCGGGTGCATCGCAGTAAATGCCGCTGCCGCCCAAAGGAAGAATCGTCAGCCCCACGGCACGATCGGCGTGTCCTCGCTGGACCAGCCAAACTCCGAGCACGACGACCGCAGTCACAGCGGCCCATCTTCTCCGTTGTGGAGCGAAGACCCAGCCCGAACAGCAAAGACCGAGGGCCGCGTAGTAAATCACAAACTCCAATAACAGCGGTGGGCGCACGTAGAAGTAAGCGCCGGGCAGTCCGGCGGCCCAATGGCTGATCGCGACCATCCCTTTCATCCAAAACCAGGCGCTGTGATTGAAAAGCTCCGTCAGCCCTGGAAGCCAATCGCCGCACATCAAGCTCCCCAAAGTGCACATGAGCGTCAGACCGCTCAGAGGCACGATCAACAGGTTCGCGAGCAAACTGACCGGTGTGACGAGAAAGAAGTAGTAAGCGATGAGCGGCAACGATCCGAGCCAGGCGGCCAGGGACGTGGCTGCGCTCGTGGTCAGGTAATGCAGCGGACCGTCCAGCCAGCGCTGCCACGTCGGGCGCAGTTCCGCAGGCAGGAAAGGATCCGTCTGCAAAAGCCACTGGCGCACCTTTTCGAGAGACGGCAAGAGCAGCCCGATGCTCAGCACCACAAAAAAAGAGAGCTGGAAGCCGGCTTGAAAGAGTTGGGACGGGTCCCAGACCAGGATGATGAGACCGGCGGCCGCCAGCGAATTGACCAGGTCGGTTGGCCGCTTCAACGCCCACCCGCCGATGATCACGTTCATCATGATGGTGGATCGGATGGCGGACGCTTGCCAGCCGGTCGCGGCGGTATAAAACCAGAGCAACGGCACCGCCAGCAGTCCACACGCGGCGCGAGGCAATCGCATCACTCTCAACACGCTCACGAGAATGCCCGCGATCAAGGCGATGTGCAGGCCGCTGATCGCAAAGATGTGTAACGTCCCCGTTTGCATGAACGGTTCCGAAACTTCCCCGGTCAAACCGGTCTTCCAGCCCAAAGCCATCGCCCACAGCAGCCGCAACGATTCGTCCTCGGCAACCAATCCTTTGGCGAGAGTGGCCTGGGCCCAGCGCAAAAAGCGTTCGGACCAGGGCGGGCCGGCCGGTGACTTGTCAGTTCTGAGCAACCGCCAATCCTCCGCGCTTTCGACCGTCAACTGGTAATAGATGCCGAGTGTTTGCAAATAAGCGCGGTAATCGAACAAGCCCTCGGCCGCGGCGCTTTGGGGAGGCTGCAGCGCGCCGGAGATTTCGACGGAACTTCCGGCAAAGAATTCCGGCCCGATCACGCCAGGCGTGCTCACCGCGACACGGCCAAATGCAAGTTGCCACGTGCCGGCGCGGAAAACCTCTTTGACCTCGACGCGCGCCATTGTTCGCCAGCGGAATTCCTGATCGCGTTCATACACGCGCTGAAGCGGCCTTTCGGTTAGAACGCCGCGAATGGTGACGAGTTCGGCTGTGCCGCCCAGCAGCGCTCGGAGGTCGCACGGGGAAAGAATTGCCGTTCGAGTCGCCAGATTCACACAGCCCACAAGCAGAATCAGCGGCCAAACCAGGAGTCTTCTCAGCGAGGCGAAAACGAGGGCCCCAATAGAAAACATGAATGCAACGGCGAACAGCCCGGTCAACGGCAGTTCGAAGCCGTGGGCCAGGACTACACCGCTGGCATAGAGAATCGCGACGATGGGCAGCGGTCCACGCATGATGCATCAAGCTCGCTCGCGCGATGAGAGATGGTTCGAGCCCGCAAAATGGGTCACCCTCCAAAACAGCATCGGCAGCCTGTATTTGACCCATGGACGGTTCCCTCGCACGGGGGAAGAGAACACGTCGGAACGCGTGATAGCAATCCGAAAACCGTATGGATCAAGAATCTCGCGAACGGAGCTCGGGCAGCCTGCCCGCGCGTTTCTCAAGAAGCGCGCCCTGCCGCGCGGACAGGCTGTCCGCGCTCCTTCCTGAATCCACCGTGTCCGAAAAACGAGCCGGTTTTGAAATCGGTTGCTAAAGCCGCTTCTCTCTGGCAATCAGTACCGTCAGGTATGAGACGGACGATTCTTTTCGTAACGCTGGCCGGCCTCAGTTCCTGCCTGTGCCTGGGCGCGCCTTCCCAGGAGCAAACCGTCGGGGCTTCGGATGTTGCGGTGCGCTTCCATTTCGCCGGGTTCGAACACATCCAGGCGGGAACCACGGCCACGACGTTGACCGAAATCTGGAATTTGCCTGAGACCGGCCAGCTCCGAACGCACCTTCTGCGCCGGCTGGCTCAAGGACTGTCGAAGTCGTTCCGGCCGCGGATCGACAAACTGGACGGCGCCCCGGCCGAAATCCTGCGTCCGCTCTTGGCCGATCTTCTGCAAAGAGAATTCTATCTGGAAGTCCGGCGTCTTGGAGATAAGAGCTCCGCCTGGACCCTGGCCGTTCAACTGGATCCGGCGCGGATTCGATCCTGGCAGACCAATTGTTCGCAACTGATTGGCGCGTGGAATTGCGTGACCCCTTCGGGCACGAACCATTTGTCTTTCGGCAGCGCCAACTCGTGGTTTGTGCTCCATGGCCTCTCCGGCGCTGCGAGTGACGAAAGCAATCGTGCCGGAGCCTCGCCGGTCTTTCGGCAGATCAACACGAAAGGCCGCCCCATCGATCCGCCGAAGAATTACTTGTTGAAGGCGGACGTGAATCTCGCGCGGCTCCCGGCCAGACTTCCATTCTTCGCAGGGACCAATCAGCCGGCGATCGAGCTGACCGTCATTGGGAAAGGAAGCGGGCTCAAGACCGAAGGCCGCGTCCTTTTTCCGCAGCCCCTCCGCTGGCAGCTCGAGAAGTGGCAAATCCCGACGAACACCATTCGTGATCCGGAAGGCAAGTTGATCAGTTTTACGGGCGCACAAGGAGTTGCACCTTGGCTCAAACGCCAACCGGTCGTGGCGGAACTGGGTGTGGAGCCAGTCCCTAATCAGCTTCTCACCTGGGGCGATTCGCACGCGCCTTTCCAAATCATGGCGGCTGCGCGGGTCAAAAAGGCCACGAATCTTCTGGCTCGATTTGTCACGGAGTGGATGCCGAAGATCAATGCAAGCCTGGACGAGCTTGGAGCCGGAGGGCTGGAATGCCAAACCAATCGCTCGGCCATTTTTTGGCGCGGGCTGGCGCCCGTCCTCGTCCCCTATGTGCGTCTGGCATCCGAGCCGGGGCAGGATTTCCTTGAGGCTGGCATCTTCCCTGTGGAAAAACCTCCGGCGAACCCGCCGCCGACCGAGTTGCTGGAGCAACTGACCGGCCGGACGAATCTGCTCTACTACGACTGGGAGATCACGCAGGAGCGCCTGGGTCAGTTGCGTGCCGTGACGCCCCATCTCTCGACCTTCCTGGACATGCCGACCCTTGAAACTGGTTTGACCAGTTCCAAGTGGCTTGACGCCATCCAGGCGAAGCTGGTCAACACCGTGACCGAGATTACCGTCCAGTCACCGCGAGAACTCAGGCTGGTGCGCAGCTCGGAGATAGGGCTTAACGGTCTCGAACTGGTGGCGTTCGCGCACTGGTTTGAAAGCACAAATTTCCCGAAGTTGAATCTGTACCCTTCTTTCCGGTCGCCGACCAAGCCTGGAAAGCAAGCGGCCCATCCCTAGACTCCGGCGTGCTCAAGCTCGGCGTAAACATTGATCACGTGGCGACGATTCGGGAGGCCCGTTATCACGGCAAACCCGCGGGCGAACCTGATCCCGTCGAGGCCGCCCTCGTTTGCGAGGGTGCCGGCGCTCATGGCATCACTGTCCATCTCCGCGAGGATCGGCGGCACATTCAGGATCGAGACGTGATCAGACTCCGGGAAGTGATCAAGACGCGCCTCAACCTGGAGATGGCCAACGCGCCGGAAATCGTCGGGATCGCACTGAAGGTCAAACCGGACATCGTTTGCCTTGTGCCGGAACGCCGGCAAGAGTTAACGACCGAAGGCGGCCTGGACGCGGCGGGCCAGACAGCCGCGTTGACTGAGACGCGAAAAAAAATGAACGGCGCGGGCATCGATGTCAGTCTCTTTATCGATCCTGACGCGCGCCAAGTGGAAGCTTCGGCGGCGGTCGGGGCCCAATTCATCGAGTTGCACACCGGTGCGTTTGGGGAACGTTTTCACGACGAAGAGGAGCGGAGCGTGGAAGTCGCTCGCCTCGTCGTGGCGGCACGGCAGGCGCATCACCTGGGTTTGAAAGTCAACGCTGGGCATGGGCTCAACTACGAAAACGTCTCTGCGCTCGGTTCTGTGCCGCATTTGGTCGAGTTGAACATCGGCCACAGCATCGTCAGTAGGGCCGTCGTCGTGGGGCTTGGCCAAGCCGTCCGCGAGATGCTGCAACTTCTGCAGCGCTTCCCATGAACCGATCCCACTCACTCCTTCCCTCTCCCCCACTGGGGGAGAGGGTGTCCGAAGGACGGGTGAGGGGGATTCCCATCGGTTCATGGGCCGTGAGCAAGTCCGAAAGGAACACGAAGCTCTCCATGAACCGTCCTTTGGAGTGCGCCAGTTCTCTGGCACTTTTCCGACGGGTGCGGGTGGAGCGGCGCGTCCGGAAAGCGGCACAGGCGTTACAGGCGTGCCGCACTCCACACCGATGATCCTGGGCCTTGGCATCGACATCATCGAGGTCGCTCGCATCCGCGCGTCGCATGAACGCTTCGGGGAACGCTTTCTCCGGCGGATTCTTTTGCCAGCCGAAATCGCCTACTGTTTGTCCCACAAAACTCCGGCGCCGCACCTGGCCGCCCGGTTCGCGGCGAAGGAGGCAATCTCGAAGGCATTCGGCACCGGTATCGGCAGTTCACTCGGCTGGCACGACGTGGAAGTAGCGCGGAAGGATACAGGGCAACCATTCGTGGTGTTGCACGGAGGCGGGCAAAAGCTGCTCGAAACGCGCGGCGGGAGAACGATCCATATCAGCATCAGCCACACGGAATTTCACGCTGCGGTCGTCGCGATTTTGGAGGGCTGATTAGAGAAGGGATATCCCGGCCGGCACCTTGACGATCACCGTGCCGGCAATCTTGTCGTGCCAGGACTGTTTCTCCTTGTCCCAGCCGGCCCAGAAGAATCCCACCAGGAGAAACACGAACGAAATGATGCTGAAAAGGCTCCGCACGAGAGCCACGGCAAAGTCGATCGAACGCCCATCGAGGCGAACGATCTTTAATCCAAAGACGACTCCGCCGATGGTTGTGCCTTTCCACGTCCACATGGCGACGTGATAGACCACGAGCAAGATCGGGAAAGCGAGCCCGGCGAAAACAAACGCGCTCAAGACGCCGATCAGCAAGAGATCGATAATCGTGGCGCCGACGCGAATCCAAAATCCCGCGCGTTCGAAGTGGATCACGTCGGCGGCTCCGGGCGTGGGTGCGGGCACAACTCCTTCGAGAGGCGGCGGCACGTTCGAACCCGGATTTGCGGCCGCACCCGCCGTGGCCGCGATAGGCACTCCCGCCGGCTTAGCTTCCCGTTTGAAATTTGCGAAGACCGCCATCAGAACCGCGCCCACGCCCCAGACAATGCCGAGGCCCCACACCAGGAAACCAAGAATAGGGATAGTGTAGAGCAGATAGAAAACCAGGGCGCCGAGCAGGAGTGCCACTATCGGTAATTGCAGAGCGGCCAGGTTCAATTGACGGCCCAATTGCAGGCCGGTGAATTGATAGATCGCGACTTTCCCAAAGAAAATGGCCACGACCATAGACAACATCAGCAGTGGCACTCCCACAACGGTGACCGCCAGGAGCACCAACGCGGGCAGGAAAAGGATCAACGTCAGCAATCCGACGAAAAACGCCGCGACCGGCGCATCGTCGAGCGAATTGACACACGCTCTCAACGGACGCGGAAAAACCATCGACATCAGCACGTAGATGACGAGAAACGTGCCCGCCACGAACCAAGCCCAGGCCAGTGATGGGGGCAGAGGGCGCGCCTTGAGAAGCCCGCCGCGAAACCAGTCCCCCAACCATACAAAGTTGTTGCCCAAAGCAAACTCCTGGCGCCCCCGTTTGATGAGGGCTCCCGGATCCAGGCGAAGTTTTCCGCCGACGGCCACGGCCTCACGTTCGACCACAGCCTCTGGACCCAAAGTCGGCGCGCCGAGAATATTCACAAAAGAGCCGCGCACCGTTCCGTCGAGGTGAGCCGGCCCCAGGATCGTCACCAAATCCCCGCCGATGCTTCCCTTGTTTGTTGTGGAGCCGAACAAAACGACGACGTCTCTCGTAACCGAACCTTCGATCATGGCATTGCCTCCGATCACAACCATGCTGCGGCATCTTTCATTTTTCCGCAGATGCACGTCTTGGCCGAAGACCACGATTTCGCCTCGGTGGACGAGGTCTGCGTCGGCGTCGAAAAAGGCCGGCGGAGCCGGAGCAGCATTTTCCAAGATGGCGGGTTGATTCGGATCGCGGGGCTGCTCCTGCGCGTCGTTTTGCGCGAAGGCCCTCCAGCCGTGCAGTGACGTTGCCAGGGCCAGAAGGAAGGCGCAAACGGTTCGACGAGTCACGCTTGGGCTTTTCATTTTCTTAACGTTTGTTCACGGCCAATTGAAAGCAGAGCGTTCCAATGCCGACGCAGGAGAGGTACATCAGGAAGGCGATGGCCAGGCTCAACAGCAGCCAAAGTTTGCTGATCGAATTCCAAATCATCAAAACGGCTCCCGCCAGTGTCCCCAGGATTTCTCCGGCCATAGAAAGCCGAGTAAGCCACGGATCTGCCGCTCCCATTCCAACGGCGCCCGCGACGTCCGGCCAGAGAAACGCCGTGCCTGAAAAAATTCCGCCCAGCAGGGTCACTGCAAACGCCAGCGAGATGACTCTCAACCCCGATGGCCAGGTGAACCAGGATCGTCGCCACCACGGTTTTTGGGCCTGGTTGAGGATGGTTTCCAGGACGCGCGGGATCAGCGTTTCTGGCGCGTGAAGTTCGGGCAGCTTCGCGAGCGCTTGATGGATCAGTTTTTCCAGATGGTCTTCGGAATCGTGTTTCATGGTCTCAATGCGTATCAAGGACAGCTCAGCCCGAGCGCCAGAACGCTTCGCGTTTGGCGCAGAGGCCGCGTCCGGGTTCGATCCTGGCCTGGCAATTCTCCGGCCGGTTTCGGCTCGAAGTCACTCCACTCGTCGCCGCCCGTTGATTTCAATCTAAGTTTGCGGCGCAGCGCCTCGCGCCCTCGGAAAATGTCGGTTTTTACTTTGCTCAGCGAAATGCCGAGCTTGGCGGCGATTTCTTCGTAACGCAGGTTCTCGAAGTGATAAAGGACGAGCGGAACGCGCTGCGAGTTCGGGAGCTTTTGCAGCGCGCCTTCCAGGAGCTGCCGATAGTCCGATCCCTCCAACTCCTGATTGAAAGTGTCCGGCGCGGGAATCTCCGGCGCCACCTCGTCGTTCTCTTCGGACTGGAACATCTCCGAGAAGAACCGCCAGCGCGCCCGGTAGCGGGTGAGGTGATTCAGGCAGAGATTGGTCGTCACTGTTTTCAACCACCCCCCGACAGTAGGGCTCTGGCTCAGGTCAGCAAATCTCTCGTACGCTTTCAAAAAGACCTCTTGGGAGACGTCTTCAGCTTCGACCGGATTTCCCAGCAACCGCACAGCGGTTGAGAACACCATGTTCTGGTAGGCTTTCATGAACGCCTCAAATTGGTTCGTGTCTGTCATCTTAAGTTCCGATCCGGATCAGGATCATCTCATCTTTACCGACACAGCCGCCGCTGAAAAAGTTGCATCAATCGGGCCACTATCCATCGTTGTGGCATAGGTCGGCATGGGTCGGCATGGATGTTGCATTCGTTTAAGTGTTGACAAAACCTTAGCGGGTTTTAAGGTATCCTAAAAATAAGATTTTGATTCGGGTAGCGGTACGTTTCTTCAGCGGGGTTCCCCACCCCCACCTCCTTGGCGTCTGCTGCCCGAATCGTTTCTTTGCCATTAGTTCTACGTTGACTTGCCCTAGACCTTCTTTTAGCTTCTCTCTCCCCTGAGCGGGGGTGTAGCTCAATTGGTTAGAGCGCTGCCCTGTCACGGCAGAGGTTACGGGTTCGAGCCCCGCCACTCCCGCCAACCCCGTCGCTTCATCTCCAATCAGTTGCGCGGTTGCCTTTCGTTCGCAACTGTTCCCCAAGAGGTCATTGACAAGTCTTTGAGAAAGCCGCCCCAATCCCAGCGTACCACATCCGATCAAGCTCGGGTTCGTGAGATTTGCGATCATGTGCGAGGATAGCCCGGTCACGGTGGTCGGCAAACTTTCCTGATACTTCACCTGACTCTGCGCTTCGCCAACAACTTCGCCGGTACGATCTCCTCCGTGCCGGAATTTGTCCTGTTTTTGGAACTGCTCAAGGCCAACCGTCCATTTTCTGGATCGGATGGCGTCAGTTGATGACGTGCCCTCACTCCCAAGCGTCCGGGTTTATGAGTACGCTGATTGCCTCGATCGCAGCCCTGAGCCGCACGAAATCGACTGGTTCCTGGTGATGGTGATAATTAACAAGCAAATGCTCGATCTGGCCTGGGAAACAAGATGCAATTGATCTCGGATTCATTTTCATCCTCGCCAACCGAACCAATCACGCGTAAGGAGTTCCTGAACGGGACTGGGTGTAGAACTGAAATGAAAGAACCAACGGACCATTTCAGTTTCGACTCGTGCGAGTTCGACAACGACTTGGAGGAGATCGAAAGCGCGAAGTCCAAACTGATCATGGATTTCGGCTTGGAACAGCCCAAGCCAGAACGTGTGACCCTGGAAGTGCTCAAACAGCTCATTCGGGAGAAACCCGACAAAATGAGCCAGGCGATCCGCCGTTGGCTGCGCCCAGACGATACGCGGTAGTGGAAAGGGAATCAGCCTTCAGTTGAGGATTTCCATGGCAACGGGTGGAAACGCCATATCGGCGGCGCCTCATTGGCGTCATCAACGTCGAAGCTGCAGTACCCGCCGTCTTTCAGCAGTTCGATACCGGCAAGCGCCGGACAGAGCCGCACTTGAAAAGGGCGCCAATACCGCGCTTCATGAAGGGCCGCGCTCATCCTCCGGATCGAGTAGCCAAGTGCAGATATCTCCGGCATGCCGGAAAGAAGCCGGCTCTGCCAAAGAAACAGCCGCGAGTGCAGGTGTCCAATAATGGTCAGCCCAATCTGACTCAACTTTGATCGCACCGCCGCCTCGCGCCACAAAAACGGCAGTGCAGTCGGGTCATGACAAAGAAGGACGACGCGCGTTTTCGGCTTCAAGGCGTCGAACGCCGTCCGAATTCGGTTCAAGTGCTCGTCTCGCAATCGTTCCCATTCGGACTGTTCTTCCACGAGGGTTTCCGGCAAATACACTGGGAGTGCGGCGAGCGATGAAGTGATCCCGAAGAAGACCCATCGTCCAAACTCCATTTGCCAGAACGGCTCCAGCCCCAGCTCTTCAGTGGCGCGGCGCCAACTGGCCAAGCGCATCCCCCCCTGACCGCCAAACAGGCTTCTCTTCCCCAATTCGTGGTCGCCAATCGTCGCCCGAAACCGGGAGCCGAATTGTGTCCGCAGCTTGGCCAGACATTCCCTGGCGCTTTGGTAGGCAGCGTCATCGCTGACGCCGACGAACGCGGTGTCGCAGGAGAAATCTCCATTGGCGATCACGGCCTCGGCTTCGGGAACCTCTCCGCAAAACCGGTCCAGCAAGTAATTGTGGGCAAACGGATCACGCCTCCAGATGAAGTGCCGATACGCGCGAACGGCCAGGCGCAAGGCGGGGTTTTCGATGAAATCGGTTTCGCGCCATCCCCGCTCCCTTTCACACGCTCCCCCGTAATGAATATCACTCAACACGATCACGGTTCGCCGCTCGCCCATGATCATTCCTGGAGAAAAGGACCTCTAAAAGCGGTAACCAATCGACACATTCACGGCGTGATTGAAGAATTTGTACTGGCCATCGGCCGACTCCCCGATCCGCGATGTCGATTGGCTCCCCTGCACCGTGCGCCAAGCGCCGGTCAGCATCTGATAGGTCGCGGCCCAGCTCCAGCGCTCGCCTTTCCGGCCTAATCCGAAGCTCGCGCTGTGCTGATCCGTGTCCGGCACGGCTGGGTTGAAGTTCAAGTCGGGAACCGAATTCTCGCTGAAGAAATAGCCCGTGCTGGCAAAGTAGCCGTTCTTCAGGTAGCGGGTCACCCCCGCGCCATACATGAAGCTGGATTTGAAGTTCAAAGGGAATGGGGCGTCGCCTGAAGCCTTCTGAAAGTTCACCGTGTCCAGCACATCCCAATCGGTCCAATCCACGTCCACCTCCAAGTTCCATCGCTCGTTGGGACGGAAGGAAATGCCGGCCAGAATGAACTGGGGGAATTCCACTCCCGCGTCCGTATCTTCCCGTCCCGAGTAAGGGTAGGCCACCGAATGGCCGCGGAAGGCGATATCCGTGGCGCTATGGTAAGACATCCCGACAGACCACTGTGGATGCGGACGCCAAAGCAGTCCGGCCGTATATCCCAGGCCAACGCCGTTGCCTGTAAACTTGAATTCATCGTTGGTATTCAGGATTCCCTGCCGGAAGTGAATTTGGCCGGCGTTCAGTGTTGGTCCCACCGCGAGCGACAACTGCGGGCTGATTTTCCAGGCGATGACGGGAGCAAAGGACGCATACATCAGCCGCCCTTCGATGGACAAAGTTCGGAAGGGGCTGTCGTTCGGCCACTCCAAGCCGAGTCCGAAAGGCGCAAACGAGCCAAATCCAAAGCTCAGCGGACCAGTGCCGGGCGTCACCGCGTAGTAAAACTGTGGGACCCCTTGCACCTCGAAATCAGTGTCTGAGCTTCGCCCATTCGCCGCGCGGTAACTCGACTCTGCCGTGATCGTGTAGAGGCCGAACTGAAAGTTATGCCCCTCAAACTGAGTAATGCCCGCAGGGTTATAGTAAATGGCGGACGGATTGTCCGCCGTCGCGGCAAAAGCATTGCCGCGGGCGATGGCGACGGGATCCTGGTTGGGAAGTCGAAAACCAACCCCAAAGGTCGATGCCGAGCCCAGAAGGGTGAGAAGTGAAAGGAAAAGGGTTGAGCGCTTCGTCATACACACGCTGGTGATCTGAATAAACCTTTGTATCCGAGAAAGGTTCGACACGCAAAACAAATAGGGCGAGTTTCAACGTCGAGTTTGGCTGCCCTTTCTGCGACGCTGGATGCCCCGGCTTCTAGCGTCAGCTAAAGAGAGTTAGACCGGCACGACAACCTTGTGAAACGCACCGGACTCGGGGCAGACAATTTGAAAAGACTGTGCAACAGTATGGTTTTGGTTTACTAAGAATCTGTGTGCTAACCAATAAAGCGCTGGCGCAGGGCAGATGTATCGCCCGCGAACCAACCAAAGCCGGTTTTGGTCCGTTATTCGTGTTCTTGCAGCCCAAGCCTTTCGCCGATGGCAGATAAAGTCGTAAGCCTAGGTTCCAGCGAGAAAGACAGTTTCATAGTCTGTCGCAACAGCAAAGGGATGCCAGTTCGAGGCTCCCTCATGCACTTCACCAATCAAGCCACCGTTTTCGAGGTCTATAACCCGTTTAGCATCCTTCAACTCAGCGAAGTTCTGAATGACTTCCGGATCGTCATCGGCGAACGCACGCTTTACGCCGGACGCGGCGTGGTCAGCAGCCTGGTCAATACCGGGATCATGCTGGTGTGCGAAGCAACATTGGTGGACGCCTGGAACGACGTGGACATCCTTTCCCTCATCAAGGATACCACGCTGTTTCGCGATGAAATCAAACGCTTCGTCGGGGACTGGAAGATCAACAACAATATCCTTCCGGAGTTCAAGGTCTTGACGAGCGACTTCCAGGGGTTTCTCTCGGAGTTGAGCATGTGGTTCAAACCTCTGGAGACTCCGATCCCGCAGTTGATGCCGGAGGCGTCCGAGCGGTTGAGCATGGAAGTGGTGGACAAGGCCGTGGAGCCGCTCCGGCCCATTGCCATCGAGTTCCTCCAGAAACTGGAATTACTGGCCGGCGAGATTCCTCCCGAACGGGCGGGGATTCACAAGGCTTACCTGAGGCGCGATCTTCACCCGTTGACGCTCTGTTCGCCGTTCGTGCATCGCAGTTTCACCAAACCGCTCGGTTACGCCGGCGATTACGAGATGATCAACATGATCCTCGAACGCCAATACGAAGGCCGGACGCTCTTTGCCAAAACGGTCAATAAGCTTCTGCTGGACACCGCGCCGGCCGAGGCCCACCGGAACCGCATCACGATCCTGAAACGGCTGCTTGAACAAGAGTCCGAACGCGCGCGAGCCAGCGGGCAAGCCCTGGAGGTGCTGAACATCGGCTGCGGACCGGCCAAGGAGGTGCGCGATTTCATGGCGGCGTCGCGCAACGCGGATTTGTGCCGCATGACCCTGATGGACTTCAGCAAAGACGCCCTGGAATTCGCGCAGCGGAAAGCGCTGGAGCATAAGGCCCGGACGGGTTCCAAGATTCAGTTGGAGTTCGTCGAGAAGTCGATCGATGATCTCCTCCGCGAATCTATGGCGCGAGCGCGCGAGACGTCCGCCAAACGCTATGATTTTGTCTATTGCGCAGGGCTGTTTGATTATTTCACGGACTCGGTTTGCCGCCGGCTCATCGCCCTCTTTTACGAATGGCTCGTGCCGGGCGGGCTTTTGAGT
>JACPRI010000443.1 GCA_016190065.1 Verrucomicrobiota bacterium | reverse complement strand
TTGCGGATCATGGCCGTCATCGGCATGCGCTGGAGCAGCGCGTCCCAAACAGCGACCTCGTTGAGCCACTGCGTCGGGATGGCTTCGCGCGGCAGGTCGAAGTCCGTAATGAGCTTCACGATCTCGTCCTTGCTTGAAGCGCGCTTAGCCTGCTCGAACGCTTCGATGAGCTTTGGCAGAGCGCCGACCGCGCCATACTTTGCGACGCGATCTTCGCCACGAATCTTGCGCTTCACTTTCCGTTCGCCGAGCGAATCCGCGAGGGAGGCGAAACTTCCGCTCAGCATCCAGCGGAATACCGCGTCGTGCTGTGGCGAAGGGGCCTTCGGGTGAGCGAGGCGGAGCAGGTCGGCATGCGACCAGCCATCGCGCTGTTGATACTTCACGGCCTGGTGTGCCAGATCCTCGGCTGCACGTTCCACGTACCAACTGCCAACCGCGTTACGCAGGCCACGACCCCAGCCGCGCATTGCGTTCACGTATTCAGCGAAGTGGAACAGGTGCGTGCCGATGCGGCAGACCTTGCCCAGGTTCGCGAATGCGTGGGCCTTCGCCTGCGGGTCGCCATGCGTCGAGACGAGCGCGAGAGTGAAGATGGCCGGATCGTTCTTCGGTGCACGGCCCGCATCGCTGATTTCGACAATGCGGTTCACAGCACGAATGCCGTCGGCCTTGATACAACGAACAATGGCGTCGTGGTTCTGCTTCACTAGATCGCGCTCGGCGATGTAGTACGTGCCGCCCTCGGCGCCGAGGATCAGGAAACGGTCGAGACGGGTCCAGTCATCGACTTCCCACGAATAGCCGCGGGCTGAGTTACGGACCTGAGTGGAACCCGGAATCGCCTGCGACTGCGGTGTGGCGCGGCGGTTAAAGATCTTTGCGTAGTTGATGGCCATGATGGCCTCCTTTCATCTGATGCGCCGCCAACTCCCGGCATGATTGCGTTGGTTGAACTGCGGACAAGTTGGTGAACCTGGGATGGTCTTTTCAAGAGATAACCCATGTTCTTCGGCCCGCAGAAAAGAAATCAGTTAGCGCTTGGACTTGAATTCCTTAGCCCAAAGCGTTTGAGCTCCGCTCGGGAAAGTTGGCGTTTGCCAAGGCAGAAGACTGGTTTGCCGTATCTGTGTTCGGCTTCCCGGCGATTTAACATCCGACGTGACGCCGAGTCGTAGGTCTTCAGCGATTCATCGGCCGGCAACGGACGCATTTCGCACTCAAACCAGCAACCGTTCAGTTTCAAGAGCGCGGTCTCTTCGCCATGCCAATGACAGGTCTCAGCGCGTTGCTGCGCTTCTCGCTCGGGCCATGAAAGTTGGCGTCGGGTAGGTGCGATTTCACAAAGCAAGCCGGAGCATGGATGCACATAGAACGGCGACCAGCGGCTGGCCGCTTGCTCGACCGGCATTTCGCTGACGCGCCAACCAGTCGTAAAGCACCACACACGTCCCTCGCGCAAAAATGTGCGGCGTTGCACGAATTCGAGCAGGTGAGTCTTGATATGATTGCGCACAACGCTGTCGGGCTTGATGACCCCGCACGCCTCGCCATAAACGAGATTCCACGGCCGTCCAACTTGTGACCGCAGCCAGCGTCGCAATGGACTCAAGTGCTCGCCGAAGCATTTACGGTCTCGGTGCGGGCGGCGCATACTCTCGAACTTGGGAAACAAATCGTCCACAAGTTGAGCGCGACGGCCGAATTTTTCGCGGCCGCCGCCGTGGCGTGGTTCTTCGCAGATGACTTTGTGCATGTCCGCGCGCATGAGATTCATTCCTAAAGTTGTCGGGCCGCACGTTGCGAGAACGGCGGCCCTGAGTTTTGTTTTCCGGTAAGAACCGGATTGCGGTTGAACAAACCGCTTCTGATCGAGTTGTAATAAACGCGGTAACCCACATCCATCGGCCCGGCTGGTGGCTCCGGCTGAGCTCACCACTTGTCGCCCCGGACAAGAGCGAACGTGGAGTTTGTTGCCTGCGGGCAACGTCGCTCCACGGCGCTACGGCGGTTTATCGCATCGACCACGTCGGCGAAGTTGATTCGCTGGCTGCATAGATATGTCTTTCCGACCGAGCGTTTGCACTGAACGGTTGCCGTGGATTAAACGCGCTTTTCCGCGTCTTGTTTATGGCGGAAAAAACAACCAACATGACTTCTGCATCATGTTCGAAAACCTCTTCGCGCAATCAGGCCTGTCGCTGGAACGGTTGAAAACGTTTCGAGAGATTGTCGCCGCGGGCGGAATTACCGCTGCCGCGGGCGACGACTCGAATCGGCAGAGTCAGTTCAGCCGCCAACTCAAGGAACTGGAGCGCTACTTCGGAGTCGAATTGCTCAAACGCGGTCATGGTCCGGCTGAACTCACTGACGCCGGCCAGCGGCTCTACGAAATTGTCGGCCACACGCTGCGCGCGCTGGAAGAATTCCGATGCACGTGCGCGGGACAGCCCGTTGAACTTGTCATTGGCGCGGGCGAGAGTTTGATTCAATGGCTCTTGCTGCCGCGTCTGCCGGGACTTGCCGAAGCGCATCCTCGGCTGGCTGTCACTTTCAAGAATCTCAAGACCGACGAAATCCTGCATCGCCTGCTCGACGGAGGTGTTGATCTCGGCGTGGTCGGCCGATGTGAGCCGCACCGAGCATTGGCTTCTGCGCCCTTGGGTAAACTGGAGTTTTGCCTTTTCGCGCCTGCGGCGTTGCTGCCCGCGAATCCGAAACTCAAAATCAAATCAGATATTCTCGGACATCTGCCGTTGGCGATGCTGGAAGGCAGCGCGGGAATTCGACAAGCAGTCGAGCACGAGGCGCAACGCATCGGAATCAAACTGAATGTGCGACTGCGGTTCAGTTCTTATCCACAACTCGCCCTTGCAGTGCAGAACCTGGGCGTCGCCGCGATTATGCCCAAGTTGGCGGTGACGTCATTTGAAGGAACTGATGTGCGGGCGGTGCCGTTGCCTTTCCTGGGACCATTGTCACGCCAGGTGTCGCTCGTATGGAATCGCAAGACCGCCGAGGTGCGCCCGGCCATTGCCAAATACGCCCGTTTGCTCCCTGCCATGTTTCGGATGGATGAACGTTAAAGGGCTGCTGACAGTCCCTGCACATCACGGTATGTTTTAATCATGAATTCCGATTCCAGCCCGATGGAATTGAATGAGGCGGCACGAGCGGAATATTACGCCCGGTGGGAGGCAGTCGAAACCGTCAAGGCGCAGGAACTGGCTGCGATGACCGAGGAACGCGCGTGGCAGATTATCCGTTCGTTGCGACCGTTCGCCGAACCGTGGCGAGATCCATCTAATGGGATGGGATTAGTCGAGCAGCAAGCCGTTTTTCACCAGCGGAAGTCCTCATGAACGGGCTGGAGGAACTCTTGCGCGCGGCGGCGGCGCTCGAAACCGTGCTGCGGCGCTGCGGTTGGCAATTTTGTTTCATCGGCGGAGTGGCCGTTCAACGTTGGGGCACACCCAGATTCACCCAGGACATCGACCTCACCCTCCTCACCGGCTGCGGCGAGGAAGAGAAGTTCGTTGACGCGTTGCTGAAGGAATTGAATCCTCGCCGGCCCGATGCCCGCGAATTCGCATTGCGGAACAGAGTCTTGCTTTTGCAAACACGCGATGGCGTGGACGTGGATATCGCGCTCGGCGCGCTTCCTTTTGAGGAACGATGCGTCGCACGCGCAAGCGCATGGCGGACCGGCGACGGCACTCTGCTGACCACTTGCTCGGCTGAAGATCTGGTGGTCCAAAAGACCTTTGCAGGCCGCGGCGTGGATTGGAGCGATGTGGAGCGCGTGCTAACTCGTCAGCACGGGAAGCTGAAATTGCCGCAAATCCGGGCAGAGTTGAAACCTCTGCTCGAACTGAAAAACGAGCCGGAATCGCTCGACAAACTGGAGGGCCTTCTCGCCACCGTGGAGCGGCGGTTGAAGACAAAGCTGTAGCGAACGGCTATCGAAATTGGTCAGGAAGCCGGGATTTGCACCCGGACCGTCTCCTTCACAGGGAGAGATGCTACTCATTACACCACAATCCTGGAGGACATTTATGATCGATGATTTACGATTTATGATTTTGAAGACACGCGCCGCGGCAGTTCTGAGCAAATCATAAATCATCAATCCCAAATCATAAATGAACTGGTGCTCTCACGTGGATTTGCACCACGAACTTCCGCCTTCGCAGAGCGGCGTGCAGAACTAATTACACCTTGAGAGCAATGAAATGCGCACGGAGTTTGGACTACGGAATGAACGTTCGCTGACGATTCTTAATTCCGCAGCCCGCACTCTCAAATTG
>JACPRI010000441.1 GCA_016190065.1 Verrucomicrobiota bacterium | reverse complement strand
GGGTAGGGGTGGGTTGGTTCATGGATCGAGCAACACCAGAGACGACGGCGGCCATTGAATGTGGATCTCTTCACCGACCCGGTAGGCCAACGAACCCGCGTTGGCATTCATGGCGCGCGCGCTGAGCCGCGTGCCGCCCGGCATCTCCAGCCGATATTCCGTCTCCGCGCCGAAATAAATCAGATCGGCAATCCGGGCGGCGATGGTGTTGGGTCCGGACATGTGATCTGAGCCTTTCAACAAACGCACTCTTTCCGGACGGAGCGCGAAGGTGCAGGGTTCGCCCGGCTTTCGCGGCCGCGCCGAGGCTGGAATTTCCGCCCGGACTTCACCCAAAGGCGTGTCCGTCCAAACCGTCCCTTCCGCGCATCGCCGCACGACGCCTGCAATCAGATTGCAGGCGCCGAGGAATTGCGCGACGAACCGCGTTCGCGGGCGCTCATACACGTCCGCCACCGGGCCGCACTGCTCCAGTCTTCCAGCGTTCATCACCCCGATCCGATCGCTCATCGCGAGCGCCTCTTCCTGGTCGTGCGTGACATAGATGAACGTGATGCCAAGGCGCCGCTGCAGGGCGTGAAGTTCCACCTGCAATTCCTTGCGGAGCTTCAAGTCCAGCGCGCCCAGCGGTTCGTCCAGGAGCAGAACCTGCGGCTCATTGACGATGGCGCGGGCGAGAGCGACCCTCTGTTTCTGGCCGCCGGAAAGTTGGGCGGGCCGGCGCTGGCCCAGTTCCGAAATCCGCACCAACTCCATGACGCGATTCACGCGCCGTTCGGTTTCGGTTCGCGGCGTCTTCCGGATCTGCAATGCAAAGCCGACGTTCGCACGAACGTTCAAATGCGGAAACAGCGCATAGGATTGGAACACGGTGTTGACTGGCCGCCGGTGGGCCGGGATCCGCGTAGCGTCCTTTCCATCGATGCTCACCGCGCCGGCGTCGGGCTGATCCAGCCCCGCGATGATCCGCAACAGGGTCGTCTTGCCGCAACCGGACGGACCGAGGAGCGAGAAGAATTCTCCGCGGCGGATGGATAGGTTGATTTGGTCCACGGCAATCACGTCGTGGAACCGGCGGCACACGTTGGTCAGTTCAAGGGCCGGAGTCTCTATGGTCGTCGTCGGAGGATTTGGGCGGTTGGATTGAACAGGCTCAGCGCTCAATTGCACGGAGACCGTGTAACAGATGGGCCAATCGTGACGACCAAAAAATTCGCTTCACCTGAGGCTCAGAAGTCCTGATCCGCTTCTGGCAGTTCTTGTCGGCATGGAATTGGCGTGAGTCTCCTTTCCATTGCGGCAGCAGTTGCGAGGCTAAGCCTGCATATTTCATATCCGAAAGGGCCAACTCACACGCCGCGCCCTCGTAGCGCAGATTTCCAATCTGCTGTATCGCCGATTTCTAATCGGCAGACTGTCCGAACCGCCCTTGACGTTGCGCGCGCCCGGCGGGTGGGAAACCCGCGATACGGCAGATTGGAAATCTGCGCTACACCTTCGGCCTTCGGTTGCCTGTGAAATATCCAGACGAGCCTACGTTTTCCGTGAACCCGGAGCGCCGAACTCCATTTCGCCGCGACTGATCCGAGTTTGTGGCGGCGACGCCGACATTCCTGTCGGCAAGTTCCGAAGCATTCCGGCCTCGCGCGCGAGGCCGGGAGACCTCGCCACTTGCCGGCTCGAAAGCCGGCGTTACAAAACGGCTCATTTTGCTTGCGCTCCGGAAACGGATGCCACGGGATAGAACCATGAGCGAACGCAAGATCGTCGTGATCACCGGCGCCACCCGAGGGCTGGGCCGGGCCATGGCGGAAGAATTCAGCCGCCGAGGCCATACCGTGGCTGGCTGCGGCCGGTCGCGAACGGAGATCGACAAAATCCAAAATCACCTCGGCAAACCGCACACGTTCTCGGTGGTGGACGTCTCGTCGGATGAAGCAGTGAAGGCCTGGGCCAGAAAGGTTCTCGCCGCGCACGGCGCCCCGGATCTTTTGTTGAACAACGCCGCGTTGATCAATCGCAACGCGCGCTTATGGGAAATCGGTGCCGCCGAATTCTCCACGGTCATCGACGTGAACGTGAAGGGGGTGGCCAATGTCATCCGGCATTTTGTGCCGGCCATGGTGGAACGGTCGAGCGGGGTGATCGTGAATTTCAGTTCCGGCTGGGGCCGGTGCACCAGTGCGGAGGTCGCACCGTACTGCGCGACCAAATGGGCGATCGAGGGATTGACGCAGGCCCTGGCGCAGGAGCTGCCCTCAGGAATGGCGGCGGTCCCGCTGAATCCGGGTATCATCAACACGGAGATGCTCCAGAGCTGCTTCGGCAGTTCCGCGGCATCTTATCCCACGCCACAACAGTGGGCCAAAAGCGCGGTCCCGTTTCTCCTCTCGTTGAACCCGCGCCACAACGGCCAACCGCTTACCGTGCCGGGAGCGGCGGAATGAGCCTGTGAGCGTTACAACGTTGAAACGTTAAATCGTTAAATCGTTAAATGGGTTGAATGGGGTTAATCGCATTTCGTGCGAGTTTTCGTGGAGTGTCGGGGTTTCGGAGTATCGGAGTCCCGGAGTAATGGAGGGGTAGATTCCCCGACCTCAGTCAGATCAGAGCATTCCAAGCAATCCAATTATCCATCAATCCATTACTCCGATACTCCAACACCCCAACATTCCGTTTCGGGCCAAAAGGAAAGGGCGCGCCGTGGCGCGCCCTCTCGCGGGAGGTCCCGTATGTGTAGCTTGGGATTTACGGGGAAAGCGTGCGGTAAAACCGCTGCTCGTTATACGTGGAATCCGGATCGAGGAATTGGCCTCGGCCCTGAGCATTGCCGGTCGCTGACCCGATGTCGGTCCAGGTCTTCAGATCGCTCGACGCCTGAATCTTGTAAGCCCGTCCGGGTGAAGCCGGGAACTGGACCACGATGCCGTCTTCGATCTTGATGATCGATAGACCTTGTTTTTCGTTCTCATCAGCGAGCACAACCGTGTTGCCCGCGCCGACCGGTCGGGTATTGAGGAGTTGCAGGTCACCTCGGCCGCCTCGGTTCCCGAGCAGGGCGAATGCGCCCGACTCGACGTTAATCCCAGGGAGACCTTCGGCTTTGATGAGGACGTAATCCACCTCGAACACCGAGATGCCATTGATGCTTCCGCCGGTGATACCCGCAAACAGTCCAAAGCCGGTCCGGGGCGCGGCCGCCGGATAGATGTCCCATCGCACTTGCCAATCCGAAGGCTCGGGCGTGGTGCCGTCCGCAAGCCAAGCCTTGCCGAAGGCATCCGGCTGGCCCGTGCCGAGGTTCACTTCATGCCGCAACCGCAACCAGTACCAGGTGTTCGTCGTCCAGCGGTTCGTGCCGACGGGCCGGAAGTCAAACCCCGGTCCCCAGGCTCGATTGTCATCCAACAACCGGATATGGCGGCCATTGATGGACACTCCACCAGCGTTCTGATTCAGGTCGCGGAAGTGCAGGTTGATACCTTGACTGTTCGTGTTGACCGCCGTTCCGATGCCCGCTCGAGCCGGGTCACCCGTGCCGAACTGCAAGACTCGAATTCGCGCCAGGACTTCTTGTGTGGTCGAGCTGTAGGGCCCTTCGTACACGAGGTGATTGGGATCGCCTGCTGCGCTGACGACTCGCAGCGCGCCGTTGGTCAAGCTGTAGATATTCGGCGAAGGCCCGCGGGCTTTCCAATTCGGATTCAACGCCGAGGCGGTGAAATCATCCTGGTAACCGTTCACCACCAATCCGAAGTCCGACGGCACGGCCGGGTTGGTGTCGATGAGGATGCGGGAGCGGATGCGGATCGGATTACCC
>JACPRI010000440.1 GCA_016190065.1 Verrucomicrobiota bacterium | reverse complement strand
GGCGGGGGCGGGGGCGGCTGGTGGGAGGGCAATTCGCTTTCCGGCAGGTAAAGGTAGCGTCCGCAATTGGCGCAGAGTTGAATGTCGTTTCCATGCATCAAAGTGGCAACGTCGCCGATGGGAATCCGCATATGGCACTCCATGCAAACTCCGTTGTGAGCGACCGCCACGCCCTTCTTGCCTCGATCGAGCAGCCGATCCAGGTGGGCGAGAATCTGCGCCGGCACCTTTTGGCGCAGCGCCGCAAGCGTGGGATTGCGCTCCGGCTTCTTGTTGCGGATCAACTGCAGCTCTTGGATTTCGAGCATCGTTTGCAGCAAGTCGGTCATAGGGCGTCGCTATCATGCAGATACCATACCAGAAGGAAAGCCTCTTTTCGTAAGCACTTAGGTCGCACGGCACTCCTCAAAATTGTGGGCTGCGATGAGATTGGTGATGCAGCGCGAGCAGTGTCCTTCGTGCATTCTTTGCACTTTGAGCCTCATGCGCTGTGCAGCCAAACAGATTTCGCTGACACGCACTCGGTGAGTTCGCCGTCTTTCTTGCCCCCGAATCCCCATAGAAGGAAAGCCTGTTAGATTTCAGCCACGGCGTTCTGTCCGCCATGCGGATTCGGGACGTAAGCCTTGGCATTCGGAGGATCCACCCATTTGCCGTCCACTACAAATCGGTATTCGAGGCGGCCCCGCGGCAGAAAAATCTCCCTCAACCACTTCGTGCCGCCGATCAATACCAGTCGCGTGGCTCCGGGGGTCCAGTTGTTAAACGTGCCGACCACTGAGACACTCCGAGCCTTGGGGACATCCAGTTCGAACCGCACCTTGCGCTCGGGACTTTGCGTGTCGGTCGCCTTGAGTTTGGTCTCTGCTTGTCCAGCCTGTGGAGTCATTTGGGGCGGCCCGGCTGATGCCTGAGGCGGAGTCAGTGTTGCCGGTTTTGTGGCTGCGGTCACAGATGTATTTGCTTCATTCATGATTCCGCTTTCGCATAGGCCATGCCGTGGCGACGCCACAGAAACTTAACGACTTTGCCAAAAGCAGCTTAGGAACGCCCCATTCCGAATGCGGACCCGCTCAAGTCCGTTGAGCACACCATTTGCGCAATTTCTGCACCGAACCAACCCTCCCATGTGCAGGGCGATCAGCCGCAAACCACAAGTCTGTGGCATCCAGATTGAATAAGCGGTAGGCCTGCGCGTTTTGTTGGGCAAAAAGAAATCTGCCGCAATTCGGGCATCGCAAGGCCTGTCCGCTGGATTCGACCAGGCATGCCAAACGCGGGGCAGCTCGCCGTGCAGGCGCTACTCGGCAGTGTCAGCTTCCGATCCTTTCAACAGCCCGTATTGCTTGAGCTTGTATTGGAGGGAGCGCCGGCTTATGCCGAGCACTTTGGCAGCTTCTTCCCGGTTGTCGGTCACGTGCGTCAAAGTCTGACGAATGAGCAGTTTCTCCACCTCGGCCAATGACATGCCCGCGCGCCCAGTGAAGGTGGTTGCGCCCTGGTCGTGCGCGCGAAGGAAGTCAGGCAGATCACCCACTTCAACCGTTCCCCGGCGATGGGTGAGGATCAGGCGCTCCACCACGTTGCGCAATTGCCGAACGTTGCCCGGCCAGGAGAAACGCTGGCAAAGTTGCAGCGCCTCCCCGGCCACCCTCTTGCGCCGGCGTTTATGTTTGGCCGAGAAGTGCTCGAAGAATCGGTCGATCAAAAGCGGGATATCCTCGGCTCGCTCGCGCAACGGCGGCAGAAGGATCGGCACGATTTGAAGGCGGTAAAACAAGTCTTCGCGGAATTTTCCGGCCGCGACGGCCTCTTGAAGCTTTTTGTTCGTGGCGGCGACGACTCGCACATTCACGTGGGTCAACTCGGTTGCACCGACGCTGCGAAACGTTCCATCCTCCAGAACGCGCAACAAATCGCCCTGGCCTTTGGCGCAGAGATCGCCCACTTCGTCGAGGAAAAGGGTTCCTCCGTCGGCCAATTGAAATCGGCCGGGCTTGGTGGCCACGGCGCCGGTGAACGCGCCGCGAACGTGTCCGAAGAGCTCGGATTCCACCAATGGTTCGGGCAGCGCCGCGCAGTTTACGGAGACGAACGGTTGCTCGCGACGAGTGCTTTTGAGATGGATGGCGCGCGCCACGAGTTCCTTTCCCGTGCCGCTTTCGCCTTCGATCAATACGGTGACCTCGCTGTTCGCCACCTCGTCGATCAGCCGCGCCACATGGCGCATGGCTTCGCTTTCTCCGAGGATGGGGCTCGGCTCGGAGCGCTTCTGGAGCCGCAGCCGGAGTTCGCTGTTTTCCGCGACGACGGCCTGAAATTCGAGCGCCTTGTGCACCAGAGCGCGCAGGCGCTGCATATCGAGTGGTTTGGTTAAGTAGTCGTATGCGCCTTGTTTCATTGCCTCCACGGCGTTCTCCACCGTGCCGTAGGCCGTCATCATGATGAAAAACGTGTCGTGGCTTTTGGCTTTCACCTGGGTCAGCAGATCCAATCCGCTCAGACCGGGCATCTTCACATCCGAGAGCACCAGGTTGTAAAGGCGTTCCTCGACCCGCTTCAGCGCTCCGGCGGCGCCGTCGGCGGCATCGACTTGATAACCCTCCCGGCGCAGCGCTTCCTGGACGCCGGCGCAAAGCCCGCGCTCATCATCGACCACCAGAATCTTGATTTTGGATTTATCCACGCGACGACTCCTGTCGGTCCAGCGGCAACCGCAGCGTGAACACCGCTCCGCCTTCCGGCGTATTGGCCGCTTGAATGCCACCGCCGTGCCCGGCGGCGATCTGCTGCGCGATCCACAACCCCAAACCACTGCCCTCAGACTTCGTGGTGAAGTAGGG
>JACPRI010000446.1 GCA_016190065.1 Verrucomicrobiota bacterium | reverse complement strand
GGCCACGCCACGGAAGGCGAGGACGATCACTGGTACAATGGGTTCAAAGAAAAAGATTGGGGCGGCAATTGGGGGCCGCGGAAGTGCGACGCGACCACCATCCCACCCATCCTTGCGCGCGGCGTCCTGATCGATGTCGCCGGCTACAAACGAATGGACGCGTTGCCGGCTAACTACATTATCACCATCGAGGATCTGCAAGGCGCTTTGCGAAACCAGAAGACCACATTGAAACCCGGCGATATCGTTCTGATCCGCACCGGGACCCTGCGGTACTGGGGTGAGACGGGCAACGACGAAAAGGGGCTGATCAAGGAACACGATTCAGCCGGCATCAATCTGGAAACCGCTCGATGGCTGGTCGAGCAGCAGGGCGCCATGATGATCGGCAGCGACACCAGTGGCCTGGAGTACAATCCGAAGACCGAGGACACCGCGGCGTACCGCGCGAAATACAAGTCGTTCATGCCGGTGCACAATTACCTCCTCATCCAACAGGGAGTGCACATCGCCGAATTCCACAATCTCGAACAGCTCGCGCGGGATCGCGTTTACGAGTTCTGTTACATGTGTTGCACAAGCAAAATCAAGGGCACAGCCGCGGGCTTCACGCTTCGTCCGATTGCCATCCGATAAAACAGCACCCGAAAACCGAAGGAGAACTCATCCGTCTCTGGACGAGCAAAACTCCGATTTTCGGGTCTCAATGGAACTTCTCTTCAACTAACCGCGGCCCGCTGCTGTAGGCGTGCCAAAATTTGCCGATCCCCGAATTCGGGAGATTCAACGATGACTGATCAGTCAAAGCCTGCGGCGTCAGACCAGGGATGGTGTCGGCTCCGCCGCGGAGCCGGGTGTCTTGATCCAGGAATCTGCTGTCCCGATTGTGGACAGGATTTGAGGATTCATAGGCGTTGCTCTAACGGTGAACGATTCTTACAAAACGTTCAAAAGCACGAAGGCAGCGATACTTACGATGAAAAGCACCCACTCGGTCGCTCTGATTTTGATTTGACTGGTCATATGGCATTAGCAGCAGGGATGCCATGCCTGCTGCGAAGCCTCACGGCTGCTTTCTTCAGCCGAACAAAGCCGGGAGTATCAGGGAGCGTGGGCTATCCAACACTCCATCGCTCCATCGCTCCAATTCCCCAGTTCTCCTTGCTACCGATAGTCCTCGCGGATCGGATAGAAGGCGTCGATGATGTGGCAGCGGGTCACGGCACGTCCCGAATGGACGGCATGGGAAGGAATGATCCCGACCGAGCTCGGCCCCAGCCGTTGAGTCTCGCCAGCGATCGTCAATTCGAATTCACCCGCGATGACGTTCGCCACTTGCTCATGTGGGTGCGAATGCGGCGGAAGAACCGCGCCGGCTTCAATGTCCCAGTGCGCAAACGTCATGGTGGCGGAGTGAACGAAACGCACCGTGAATCCCGCGAACGGCGCTTTGGTCTGAAGTTCTTTAAGTTTCAGGAAGGGCATGCAGGTTTTATCTCATGAACCGCGCTCAAATGCAAAACGCGGCGCAACCATCGAGAATTGCCGGAAAAAATGAAATGAGGATTGCGCAGGCAGTCCCCGCTCTGCAAACTGTCCGAAATCTAGGAGCCGAGGCGGCTGCTCCGGAATCCGGAGCGCGGACGCAAGGCGGCTTCTGACAACCAGCGGTGCATTATGACCTTCACCGGTAAAGTAATCAAAGGCGCCATCGTGTTGCCTCCCCATGTCAAACTCCCCGAAGGCTTGCAGTTGGAGGTGAATATTCCGGAGTTGCCGGCTCAGGAGCCGGCGATTCACGAACGCCTGATGAAGTTCGCGGGAATCATCCAGAATCTTCCGCGCGACTTCGCCAGAAATCACGATCACTACATCCATGGAGCACCGAAGCGATGAGAACTCTATTCGCCGACACGTTCTTCTTCCTCGCGCTGCTGAATGCGCACGACGAAGCCCATGACAAGGCCAGGACCGCCTGCTCGCAACCCGGCCAGAGACTTGTGACCACGGCCTGGATCATCAATGAAGTGGCGGACGGATTGGCGCGCGTCCCTAATCGCACCGGCGTCATCGAGTTCCTGAACGCCTTGAAGAATGATCCGGAGATGGAGATCATTGCCCCCTCGCGCGAGCTGTTGGAAGCCGGCATCGACCTATACTCGCGGCACTCGGACAAAGAGTGGACGCTCACGGATTGCGTGTCGTTCGTCGCCATGAAGGAAGAGCGCATTTCCGAGGCTTTGACCGGTGATCCGCACTTTGAACAGGCGGGCTTCAAGGCATTGCTCAAGTAGGGCCCACGGCGCGGCAGAGCCGCCACTCGTGCGGGTTACCCCGGTACAGCGTTAAAAACGTTAAAAATGTTAAATGAGTTAAATGGGGTGAAATTCCCGTGAGCGCCCCGGACACGCCGATAATCGGGAGCGATTCGACTGGCGCCGGGGTGCTGAGAATCTCCAACACGCGCCGCTGGGTGATCGTCGAACTGCTGTTTCTGGCCTCGCTCATTAATTACTTCGATCGCGCGACCATCTCCTTTGCCTTGCCGCTGATTTCGAAGGACCTGAACCTGGGTCCGGAAGCCAAGGGAATTCTGCTCTCGGCGTTCTTTTGGTCTTACGCGCTGATGCAAATCCCGTTGGGCACCTGCGCGGACCGATTCAACTTGCGCTGGCTCTACGCTGGCGCTTTGACCTTGTGGTCGATCGCGCAAGGACTGACGGGCTTTGCCGGCAGCCTGGCGCTGCTGATTTTCTTTCGCATCATTCTGGGGATTGGCGAAGCCATCTATCTGGTGGGCGGCACCAAAGTCGTGAGCCTCTTCTTCCCGATCTCGGAGCGCGGCTTTCCCTGCGGCCTGTTCGATTTTGGCACGCGCACCGGGTTGGTGCTGGAAGGGCTGATTCTGCCCTGGATGCTGGACCAGTTCGGCTGGCGGACGACGTTCGCCTTCGTCGGATTTGCCGCGTTGCTCTGGCTGGTGCCCTGGTTTTGGATTTTTCCGGCGCGAATCCGAAGCAGTCACATCTCGATTTCGCGGGGAGGGAGAGTGGTCCAGGTCCTGGCGGCGAATGGCGCGATCGTGGGGGGACTCATTGGCCTTCTCTCGGCGCTTGGTTATTTGGGATTTCTGAACCAGGTGACAGGCGGTTTGCTGCAGTCCAGTTCGCCCACGCCATGGATCGCCGCAGCGGTGACCAGTTGCAACTACGCGCTCATGGGTATGCTGGTCGGCGTCCTGGCAGGTTTTGCCCGGACTGCTGGAAAGCGCCGCGACGATCCAGCCATGGCCCAGATCGAATTGGCCCGCGTGAGAGTTCCCGAACCGTCGGCATCAAACGGAGTGTTCTGGCAGAATCTTGGGGCGGCTCTGCGG
>JACPRI010000433.1 GCA_016190065.1 Verrucomicrobiota bacterium | reverse complement strand
GGTCGTGTTTGGTCTGAACTAGGCGCCCGCCTCAAGGAAGCGGCGAGAGTTCGTCCGGCAGGAAATTCTGCGCCAGGCTGGCCAGGGCTTTCCGTGCGTCGTGAAGGACGGATTTCAATTCCGTCTCGAGCGGCTGATCCAGCTTCTGTCCCCATTCCAGCAGCGTGTCTTCACTCGGAAGCCGCGCCGCGGCCGCGAACCACTCGGCGGCCTGGCCTGGGTTTTGCCCCGACCTGACGACCGGTTGTGGTTGAGGTTGTAACGGCGGTTGATGCCACAAAAACCAAGCACCCACCAACACCGCAGCAACGGCGAACGCAGTCGCCGCCCACGCTAGCCGAATCCGTCCTGGATGCGGCCCCTCACGGGAGTCGTTCAGGGCAGTCAGAATCTTTCCTTGGAGAAAAGGCGGCGACGAGACTCTTTCGCGACCCGCTCCCGAGGCAAGCAACTCGTTGATCTGCAGGCCGGCCTCGTAGAAATCACGGCAGGACCGGCAGCTCTGAAGGTGGTTTGGGAGAGTGCGGGGCAAGGCGTGACCCGCATCGAGGCTCTCTGAAATCTTTTGTCTATAAACCCAGCAAGTCAGCATAATTTTCCTGTGGCTTGATTTGTGCGTCGATCGCGGCGCAGGAAGGCGGCTAGAGAAGTTCGCGCCCGGTGCAAGAGCACTTTCACGTGAATCTGATTCGTCTTCATGATTTGTGCGACTTCGGCGATGGAGAACCCTTCGCCGTAGCGGAGCCAGAGCGCTTCGTGTTGTTTCGGTTTCAGCCGCCTGGCCAGATCCCAAAGCGAACGGCTTTCGTCTTGCTGCTCCAATACGGTCCGAGGATCTTGAAAGTCGGCTTGGAGGTCGCTGCGTATCTCCTCTGCCGGTCGGGACGCGCGGAAATGACTGAACGCGGTCCTTTTGGCGATCGTGAAAAGCCACGCCGCGAAAGCGTAAGCCGGCTGGTAACGGTGGATGTTCCGGTAGGCCTTCACAAACGTATCTTGAGTCAGATCCTCTGCGTCGTGGCGATTGCCGGTCAGACGGAGCAGGAAATTGAAAATTCGGCCTTCGAACTGTCCCACCAGCTTCTCAAAAGCAGACCGGCAGCCCGCCTGGCATTGTTCGGCGAGCTGTTCCGGGCTGGGGTCCTTTTGATCCGCCAAGGTCACACCGCAGTCGTCAGCCGCGGGAATCGCGTGTTCCATGTCCCCGAATCTCATCCCAATTCTCGGCGCAGTTTCGCGAGGTAGTCAGATTGGTTGAATAGGTTAAATGGGTTAAACGAGTTAAATGGGTCAAGCCGTTAAGGACGTGGAACCGGTGGACTGCGGAGCCGTTTTCACGTTTTAACCTTTTAACCCATTTAACGATTTAACGATCGGGCCCTTTAACCGGCTACTTCTCGGCCTTCTTTTCCGCATCGTCTTTTGCCTTCTTTTTCTCATCTTGCCCCTGAGCTTTTAAGTACCCTTTGTCCGCGACTTTCTTGAGCAAGGGCGCGACCGGGAATTCTGCGTTGACGGTCACAATTTTGTTCTTGGCCGCGACTTTGATGGACTTGACCAGTTCCTGCAAATCCTTGTTTTCCGCCTGGCCGAGGGAAACCATTGCCCGAATGCCTTCGAACACTTGTTGAATCTGCTCGGTCACCTCCGCGGTTTTCGATTTAAGCGCCAGGCTGAGGAAGAGCTTCTCCGTCTGTTCTCCGATGACCAACTGCCCGCCCTCCGCCATCTTGAGCACCTGCGCTTGCGGCGGCACGGCGGCGGCGTCATTGAATCCTTCGGCCACCGCCAGAAAGAAGAAGGCGTCCGGCGCCGGCGGGAAATCCGAAAACGCGTCGCTGTTCTTGAGGCTCGGACTCTTGCCCGCGAGCACGCTTTTGGCCTTGTCGATTTGGTGGGCCGATTTGCCCAAGATGGCCAGGTGATTCGGTTCGAGGGACAGGAATATTTCGTTGTGCACCGAATACAAAGCCGACGCGCCCTGCTGTTCCTTCGTGACCGCTCCTTTCGAGTCGGCCAACAATTGGGCCGCCAGCACCCCTTCGAGAATTTTTTGCGCCTCGGCATCCATTTGGACCATCAGAACGCCGTTCTTTTCGGGGTTCTTCGCGAACTCCGTGCCGTAGGCGGTGACATGGCTGATTTTTTGCACCAGAGCGCCCACGTCGATGCCGATCTTGTCCTTCAACTCGCCCGACGCCTTTTCGAGGAGGTTCTTCGTCAGGAATTCGCCGACTTGAGTGCGCCTCAGGTTCTGCAGATCCAGGTGCAGGAGCCATTTGGCATCGGCGGCGACCTGATTTTTCGGAAGAGTGGCGGCGACGGCGCTATGGATCGTGCAGACCGCGCAGATCGCCAGGAGGAAGAGTCGATGTTTCATTTCGTTTGAATGGTTTTTGCTAATGGCCGTTGTTTCGGGGACGTTCCGGTTTCGGTCCCATGCTTTCCAAGCTGTAATTCGCGCGGAGCGGCTCAAAGGTTACAACTAACTGCTGAGGCGGTTAACCGCGAATGGAGGCGAATAGACACGAATGGGAAGCGCACGTCCGGTCACGTGGTCGTCCCAAACGTTCCATTCGTGTTCATTGGTTCATGCGCGGTTCAGTCTGGTTCGCAGAGGAAAACTTCGTAAACTGAAGGCCTCATGCGCGAAATCTACGACGCAGTCATCCTGGGCGCCGGGCACAACAGTCTGATTCTCCAAGCCTATCTGGGGCGTTCGGGGCTGAGCACGATCTGTGTTGAACCGCGGGCGGTGGCGGGCGGCGGCCTGGCCACGGTTGAGCATCCGTCCAGCTCCGGCTTTTGCCATAACATCCACTCGTTTTATCACCGCGGGTTGACCCGGCTGCCGTGGTACGGCGATTTGAATCTCCGCCAACACGGCGCGGAATACATCGAGCCGGAATTGAACGTTGCTCTGATCACCCAAGATGGGCGGGCCTTGCAGTGGTGGACCCAATTCGAGAAAACGGTCGAGTCCTTCGCTCAATTCAGCCGCCGCGATGCCAACGCGCTCCGGCGTTGGTGCGATCGGTTCCGTCCGATCGTTCAGAACATTCTCGTTCCCGAAGCCCAGGCGCCGCCGCTGCCATTGGATCAGCGGCGTGCTATTTTGTCCGAGACGGAGGAAGGGAGATTGCTCCTCAAAGTGAGCGAACTTTCACCGCTCGAATTCGTGCGGCAGGAATTTGAACATCCGGCCATTCAGTCGGGGCTGCTTTTTTTCAATGGGCTGCGCGAGGTCGATTTGCGGTGCCGAGGTTTTGGGCACCATATTCCGGCGTTGTTGGCCAGTGGCCGGATGGCGCAGATGTGCGTCGGCGGCTCCAGACGTTTGGCGGACGCTCTGGTCGCGGCGGTTCGCGAGGCCGGCGGAGAAATCGCGCTCCAAACGACTCCGAAGCGGATTCAGATTGAGGACGGACACGCGGTTGGCGTCGAAACGATGGAGGGCGCCTTCATCCGAGCGCGGCATTTGGTCGCGTCCGGATTGAACCCGCACCAGACTTTTCTGGATTTGATCGAGCCGCATCAATTGCCGGCGGCTGTGGCGGAGAAAGCGCGAGGCTTTCAGTACAACCTCATCGCGCCGCTCTTTGCGCTGAATGTCAATTTGCGCGAGGCTCCGCACTATGCGGCCGCCGATCGCTCTCCAGAGCTGAAGGACGCGTTTATGGTTATTCTCGGTCTGGATCGTCCTGAGCAATTTGAAGACATCGTGCGTCATCACGAAGCCGGTTCGATCCCGCCCACGGTCATGTGGGGCACTTGTCCGACGCGGTTCGACGCCTCACAAGCTCCTCCGGGCGGCCACACGGCATTTATGTGGGAAAAGACTCCGTACCGCCTCGAAGCCGATCCCCAGAACTGGGATCGAACTAAGGAGGAACACGGCCGCGCTCTGTTGCGAAAGTGGAGCGAATACGCGCCGAACCTGGCTTCGGCCTTGCTCGAATCGTTCACCGCCAGTCCGCTGGATGTCGAGCGCACGTTGCCGAATATGAAGCACGGCGATCTGCTCGTGGGTGCGTTCAACCATGGGCAAGTCGGCTTCCATCGTCCCTTCGCGGGCGCGGGCCATTATCGGGGGATTCTGAAGGGGCTCTATCTGTGCGGCTCTTGTTGCCATCCCGGCGGCAATGTCACGGGTTTGCCCGGCTACAACTGCGCCCAGGTCATCCTGACGGATCTGGGAATCGCGGCGCCGTGGACGCCGCCGCCCATCACGGAACAGTGGAAGCGGAACTTTGTTTTAACCACTAATTCGCACTAATGGACACTAATCCGCGAGGCCCCACCGGTCGTCGTATTCGGATTTCGATGCCGACCGCTCGAATCTTGAGTGCGTCCGGCTTCGGGGGAATCTCCAAGCCGTTTTAACGATTTCACCTTGTAACGATTTAACGACTTCGCTCTTTCTCAGGCACCGCGTTCCATTTGGGCAGAAGCAAAAGCCCCGCGATGAGCAAGGAAGCGGACAGACAGACAAAGACTCCGTTCCAACCCCAACGATCGTGGAAAAATCCCGGAATGGTGCCGCCGGCAATCGCGCCGATCGATCCGCAACTGTTGATCAATCCCACCGCCGTGGACGCGCCTTTCTTGGTCCCAAAATCGATCGCCGCGGTGCCGCTGACCAGTGTGTCCGGAGCATAGAGCGCGAAGCCAATCAAGAAAAGGCAAGCGCCGAGCATGAACTTCGTGGCCGGAAGTTTATCCAGAAAAAAGACCAGAATCGCCGAGGCGATGAGGCAGACCACGGAAATCGGATTGCGGCGCGAGCCGAGCAATTTGTCCGAAACCACTCCCGCGAGGAAAGCGCTGAGCGGCCCAGCCAGCTCGAACAAAGCGCCCAGCGCACCGGATTGGGCCATGTTCGTGCCGAGTCGGTCGTTGAGATACTTGGGTGCCCAGAACATGATCGCGTACCGCGTCGGTTTCATGAAGAAATAGACCGCCGACAGCAGCAACACCATCGGGTGCTTCAAGACGGTCACCACCGCTTTCCAGGAGCCGTCCGCTTCTTCAGCATCCGCTTCAGGTTTGTCTGATGGAGACTCTGACTGCCGGTGATAATGTTCGATCGGCGGCAGGCCGACGTCTTCCGGGCGATTGCGTTGGAGCCAGAAAAACAACAGCCAAATGAGCGCGAGCGTTGCAGCGGGCGCGTAAAACGCATAACGCCAGCCGAACCAACCGCCGATGTAGCCGGCATAAATCGACGCCAGGAAACCGCCCACGGCGTAGTTCGTGCACCAGAGGCCCATGACCGTTCCCCGTTCCGGTTGCGAGAAAAAGCAGCCGATATTTTTCGTGAGCGGCGCCCAGCCTGTCGATTGGCACAATCCCTGGAGACCCGAGAAAAAAATCAGCGGAACCACCAGCGAAGTCGCTCCCATGAAAAATGCGACGACGATCGAACCCAACATGCCCGCGAGGATCACCCGCCGCGTTCCCAGTCGGTCTCCGCTCACTCCGGCGAAGAATTGGCCAATGGCATAGGCCGTAAGGAAGCTGCCGTCGATCCAGGACATTTGCGAATCGGTCAATCCGAGGCCGGTTGTTTTGCCCATTTCGATTTTGGCGACGGCAAAGGATTTCCGCGTGAGATAAAAGCCGGCGTACGCGAGCCAAGTGACAGCAAAGATTTGCCAGCGCCATCGTTCGTAGGCTGGATTGTTGCCGATCAGCTTGGGGGCTGCGGTCATAGTCGTTATTCTTTAATCGTGACCGGCCGGTCGTCGCGCTGCCTCGTGAGTTGGAGAAGGTCGGCCTCCAAAACCTTGCCGTCTGCGCCGATCAATATTTCCGAGCCCGTTCGAGAGGGGGGGATGGAATTTTTGCGCCAAAGTTCGACGGCCTTTCGGACCTCTTTCTGAAGATCGGCATCCGGAGCGAGAACGTCGCAAAGAAAACCGCCGAAGCCCGGCAGTTTTCGCAGATTCCGCTCCGCAATGTAGCGCACGACACCATACGGGTCGGCGAGCAGTTGAGCCGCGAACGGCGCCAGCCAATCGGCTCCAGAAGCTTGTTGGGCGGGATCCCAACCCAGATGCCACGCGGCAATGGCCCGTTGCGCCGCGTGACCTTTCAAAAGCCAGAGCAAGGCCGCCGAGACCGCTCTCTGTTCCTCAGTGAGGGAGAGCGGCGGAGCTCCGGTGCGTTTCGAGAGGTGTTCCTGCGTCCAGGCAAGGGTTTTGTCGAGGTGGCACAAATTGCACGCGTTGGGCACGCCATGACGAATGGAGCCGGCGAGATTCGGCGAAGCGATCTGGTGGCTTCGAATCGCGCCGAGAAGTGCGTACGTGGTGAACGGCATGTGGCAGTTCAGACAATCGCTCCCGGTCGATTTCGGAACGTGCAGGGTGTGGCGGCTGATGTCCGTCGTGTATTTCGGTTGCGTGTGGCATTGCGTGCAAGCCGCGCTCCCGTCCATGCCGGGCTTCAGTTGATCTACCGGATCACTCTGATGCATGGAGTGGCACGACAGGCATGAGATCGTGCCGCGCGTGTAGCAGCCTGTTACGGCCATCGCGGTGAACTCGCGGCCCCCGGCCAGAATCGTTCCGTCGTCCCACCAGCGCTCGCGAAAGAACTCCGGGTTGCGGCGCAGCTCTTCCCAGCGTTCCTTCGGCGAGTCTTGGACCGGGTGCTGGATGTAATAGCGCGTTTTCTGCAGATCTTCGCCGGGCCGATAAAGTTCTCCTTCGGAGGCATATTTCATGGCGTATTCGTCGCGCATGATAAATACGCCGTGGCATTGGCCGCAGACTTCACTCGAAGCGCGGTGACTGAGTTTGGATGGATTTACGATTGTCGCGTCTGCCCGCCCGTTGAAATAGGTGCCATACCGATGAAGCGGATTCTGGTTGCGGCGAAGATGCTCTTCCGCCGGGCCATGGCAGGATTCGCACGCAATGCCGAGTTCTCCGACGCGCGTGTCCAGCATTCCGGTTTTGGGGTCGAGACCGGGATTTCCCCCCGTGCTGTGACAGCGAATGCAATGATGGTTCCACTGCGTGATGAAACCGCCGCGGTCGTGCGGGGGCCGCATAAAGGCGGCTTCACGGGGAATCCATTTCTTGTCTTTCGGGAGGTAAACCAGCGGCAGCGTCTGCATCAGCCGCTTGTAGCGCGGACTGGGCACCCAGTATGTCTGGTAGTGATGGGATCCGGTCGCCATCACCACCGGCAATCGCACGCGGGGGATTTCCTGGAACGGAAGTTTCTTCCCGCCCTGAATCACGTACATCATTTCATCCGGGTCCGGCATTTCCGCCCAGAACCGTTCGGCGTCCCGAAAGACGCGGTAAGGCAGGCCGTGCGACCAGAGGGTCGATCCGTCAAAATCGCCGATAATATTTTCCGGCACGGCGACCTGAGTCATGGTGCGATGAAACGTACGATGCCAACTGGCGTATTCGGCCGGATGGCAAGCTGCGCAGCGCTGGGAGGAAACGTAATCCTTCTCGCGTTGGAGATGAGGCAGGGCCAAGGTCAGACGGTCCAGGTTTTCCGCCGAACTGACGGTGCGTTCCCAAGTCGAATAAACCATCGCGCCGATGCCGGCCGAAGCCGCGAGGATCCCCAGCGACCCGAGGATGCGTCGCGTCCGAAGCGAATCAGGACCTGCGGGGTTCATTGAGTATTAAAGCGAGCGGCAGTGTTCGACTGAGAAAAGGCGCTGCACTCGACCATGATGTGAAACAACGACGCACCACGGTATCTGTCGATTCCATCGAGGGCAAGGCGCGAAGCGTTTGGAATCTGTAATTTGACTTGTTCAGGCCAACCGCGAATGGACGCGAATGAACGCAAATGAAACGGAGCTGAAATTTCATGGACATCGATGGCTGGCTCGATTAGCTGAAGGCAATGCGGCGCTCCTCAAAAAGCATAGTTGGAATTTCGACCTTCTGTCTCCTGATCGTTGGCGCGGTCGTCGCGGCGATCCTGTTTTATCGCGAGCCGGCTGGCGGCGGCTCGACTCAACCCGCAGAGCCGCGGCCGGATTTCAAACAGACCCAGGTCCGGGCCGAAGCCGGCGATGCGCAAGCGCAGAATCTCCTGGGCGAGCTTTACGCCGAAGGTAGGCAGGTGAAGCGGGATTTCGGGGAGGCCATCAAATGGTATCGCAAGGCGGCGAACCAAGGGCTGGCTCGCGCACAATACAATCTCGGCGTGCTCTACGACATCGGCCAGGGAGTCCCTCAGGACGAAGCGGAAGCGGCCCGGTGGTATCGGCAGGCCGCTGAGAAAGGAAACGCCGACGCTCAATACACTCTTGCGAGCATGTACGGCCTGGGCCGGGGCGTGTCCAGAGACGCGAAGGAAGCGTTGCGCTGGTACGAACGCGCAGCAGAACAGGGAGACGCGCTGTCGCGTTACAACCTGGCCGAGCGCTACGAGCGCGGCAAAGATGTGCCGCAGGATTTGGTGGAGGCTTACAAATGGCACAGTCTGGCGGCGGATCGAGGCTTGCAAGACGCTGCGACCGCCAGAGACAGTCTGAGTGGCAAGATGAACTCCGGCCAACTCGCTGAGGCCCGCAAGCGGATTCGGGATTTCAACGAGAAGTTCCCGCCGAAAAGAGAAGACAAATAGGCCGACCATTCAATCTGAATTCGACCGTTGAATGGCCGCAACAGAACTCGGTGCGGCGAGCCGCAGCCAAAATCGTTGAAGCGTTGAAGCGTTACAACGTTACAAAGGTTGAATTCAAGGTTCATTAATTAGTGCGGCAGTTGCTTCGAACATCTGCCCTCACGAAAAACTGAAAAACTGAGTGGGCCAAGGCAGAATGCGGAAGGTGAATTCCTTTGAATTCACCCCTTCGTTTTCTTCGTTTTCTTCTTTTTTTTACAAAAGGCAACGAAGACAACCAAGAAGTCTCTTTCCGGATTCAACGGCGGTACAAAAAAGCGGGTTTTGGGATGACACACGGTTTACATCACCAAAACCCGCGACCCTTCAAACGGGAAGGGCAAGTCGATTTACTGTTTCAAGCGGTAGAACTTCGCGCTTCCGCTCAGTTGAATACTGAAAGGACTCACGGCGTTAACCACGGGCAACCACGGTCCGTTTACGGAATCCGACGCTTCGAGAACAGCTATGCCTGACCAACTCAGGCTCAAGCCAGTCGCGGTGCGCGTGGCGCCCAGCCGCAGACCGCCGCCTGTTCCATCGAAACTCGTCCCGTTTCCGCCGGCGGTGAAAATATTTTGAACTTCGGCCTCGGTCAAGATTCGCCTCCAGATGGCGACATCGTCGATCAATCCATTTTCGACTCCCACCGCGCCGCTGTCCGTGTATTTGCCCGTGCCGTCCTGGCCGATGTTGATCGGCAAACCCGGCTCGATTGTGCCGGTGCTCGGCCCGATCGCCGTCGTGTTGACGAGCTTGCCGTCCAGGTAAGTCTTGGCATCTCCATTGCGCGCAAAACTCACCACCACGTGGTGCCAGCCTCCGCCCGTGAACGCTCCGGCTGGCCCGTCATAGTCTTTGCGCGCGGCGCCGCCGGTCACGCGGTAGTTCCATTGCAAATGCCCGTCGTCATGAGTCGCGATCACGAAGCCAGTGTTGCCGCCGCTGTTCCAATCTTTGTTGGCCACAAACGCCGGATCGCCAGTCCAGGTTTTGAAATTGGCCCAGACAGAAACGCTGAAGTCGGTGTTGGTGCCAAACTTCAGCAGCTCGGGCGTCCCCAGAGTGACATAATTGAACGACGATCCGTCCTTCTTCGAGTTAACTACCAGCGCTCCTGTTCCAATCTTGCCGGGCCCGACGGATACCGAACCGACGGCAGTGCCGTGGAGGTTGTTTCCGGACGAGTCCTTCAGATCGGCGTCAAACGTCAAGTGAACCGCCAGGTCGTCCGTGATGGCTGGCGAGTCGAAATTCGCTCCGGCTGATCCACGGACAAATACTTTCTGAACTTCCGTCCCGTCCAGCACTCTCCGCCAGATGGCCACTTCATCGATCAACCCTCCATCGACACCCACCGCGCCGCTGTCCGTGTATTTGCCGGTGCCGTCCTGGCCGATGTTGATCGGCAAACCCGACTCAATCGTGCCGGTGCTCGGCCCAATCGCCGAAGTATTCACGAGCTTGCCGTCCAGATAAGTCTTGGCGTCGCCATTGCGGGCAAAACTCACCGCCACATGGTGCCAGCCTCCGCCCGTGAACGCTCCCGCTGGACCGTCATAATCCTTCCGGGCCGCGCCGCCAGTGACGCGGTAGTTCCACTGCAAATGCCCGTCGTCGTGCGTCGCGATCACAAAGCCGGTGTTGCCGCCGCTGTTCCAATCCTTGTTGGCCACGAACGACGGATCGCCTGTCCAGGTTTTGAAATTCGCCCAGAAGGAAACGGTGAAGTCCGTATTGGTCCCGAACTTCAAAAGATCCGGCGTTCCGAGAGTGACGTAGCTGAACGCCGAGCCATCCTTTTTGGACGTCACCGATAAGGCGCCCGAACCAATCTTGCCCGCGGCGAACGTCGGCGAACCAACGGCCGTGCCGTTGATCTTGTTGCCAGAAGCGTCATTCAAATCCCCGTCGAACTTCAAATAGACCGCGAGGCCATCGGTGATCTTCGGAGGGGCAGCCGGAGCGTTGACGGTTACCACGACAGCCTGGCTGGTCACGGTGCCTGCCGAATTACTAACGTCCACGGTGTAGCTTCCGCTGTCCGAGGCTTGCGCGTTGCTCAACGTCAGCGTTTGCTGCGTAGCTCCGGCGATGCTTTGTCCGTTCTTTTTCCATTGATAGGCCAGCGGCGCGGTGCCATTGGCGGCGACCGTTAAGGTCACGCTCGCTCCGGCGGTGACGGTCGTTCCTTGCGGCTGCGTGGCAATCGTAGGCGCTACGGCCGGAGGCGGCGTTTCGCCTGCGAACACCGAGAGGTTGTCGATGGCCCACCACCAATTGTTGCCGGCGTCGAGGTAGCCGAACGTAATGACCATGCTCTTGGCTCCGGCCGGGTTTCGGAGCGGCACGTTCACGGTTTCATTCACCGCGTCGTTGTGGAAGTTCGGACTGGTTTCGACCGACTCCCAGCGCAGCACTTCGACGGCCGCTCCACCGTCATAACTCACCCGGACATTTGCCTTCTGGTCCGGCTCATCCCGCCAACTGGAATCAAACTGTAGAATCAGGGTGTTGGCGGCCTGGCCGGTGACATCGATGGGCCGCGTGCTGAGGAACGCATTCATCGTGCCCGCAGCGCGCGGGAGATCGTCCCTTTCGTCGCCATCCGCAATGGCGACGGCGCCGAGGCCCTTGGTGAATTGGGAACGTTGTTGATCTCCGGCCGTGCTCGCCCACCAGGCGCGATCGGCAAAACTCCAACCCGCCCATTCTTTCACGCCATCGTTGGCCGTGCCCGCACCGGGTACGCCGCTATCGTTCACGATCCAGCCCGTGGGCGGAGTTTTCGTCCAAACATTCGGCTTGGCGCCGCCGCTGCCGGTGGTGATCCCTTCCTCGACGTTCGCCCCCAGAGTCAGACCATCAAAGTTTTCTGAAAACAGCGGCGGGCGCTCGGCTTTCACAACGATGTTATCGATGGCCCAGAACCAATTGTTCCCCGCTTCCGTCAACCCAAACGCAATGACCATGGTCTTGGCGTTCGCCGGGTTGTTCAGTTTCAGGTCCAGGGTCTCGTTGGTCTTGTCGTCCGTGGTTTCCTTGTAAACCAGCACGTCAATGGGCGCCCCACTGTCGTAGGACACTGTGATCGTGGCGGTCTGATTGCCTTCCGGACGCCAACTTGAGTTCAGCCGAAGAACGGCCGAATTCGGCTTGATCCCCGCGAGCGAAATGGGCGGAGTCTTGAGGAAGGAATTGAAAGTGCCGAGGCTGCTGGCGGGCGCTCGGTCATCCCATTCGTCCGGATCGGCAATCGCCGCTGCGCCGCTGGCTTTGGTGAACTCGGAGCGTCTCTGGTCTCCGGCCGTGGCGGCCCACCATTTGGCGTCGGCGAAACTCCAGCCTTTCCATTCGATCACACCGGAAGCGGGATCGTCGATCCCGGCCATCATGGTGTCATCGACTGTCCAGCCGACCGGCGGCTTCTTCGTCCAGACTTTTGCCCCAAACAGGGCCTCGTTTACGTTCGTCCCTAGAACGAGAGTGTCGAAATTCTCCGCGAAGAGCGTTGTTCCGGCCAGATCCAGCAGAACGTTCAGATCGACGGCCGCGCTGGTCGCCTTGCCGCCTGGATTGCTCACTTCGGCGCTATACGAACCGGCATCTGCGAGTGTGACCGCCGGGATGGTGAATTGAGCTTTTGTGGCGCCCGAGATAGCGGCCTTGCCCGTGGCGGAGGCTTTGAACCATTGATAAGCGAGGGAGTCGCCTTCGGCCACAACGGTGAAGGTGGCTGACTGGCCGGCCGTGATTTCGAGCGCTTTCGGTTCTTGCGTGATCTTTGGCGGCTTGACTCCGACGTTGACGATGAGGTTGTCGAACGCCCACCACCAATCGTTGCCGGCGTTGGTCATTCCGAAGGTCAGCACCATTTGCTTGGCGCCGGCGGGGTTCTTGGCATCGACAATGACCGTCTCGTTCTGCGCGTCGGGCTTGTAAGTCGGACTCTTCGGATCGGAGTCGTACTTGAAAATCTCGATGGGAGGTCCGCCGTCGTAAGACACGCTCACGGTACCCGTCTGGTTGTTGGTCTGCTGCCCGTCCGGGCCGGCGTCATCCATGCCTTCCGGGCGCCAGCTTGAATCGAAGCGGACAAAAATGGAGTTGGCCGATGCTCCGGTAATGGGGATGGGTGGCGTGTTCAAAAACGAATTGAAATAGCCGACCGTCCTGACGGGGGAGCCGCGGTCATCCCATTCGTCGGGATCGGCGATGGCGACGGTGTTCCGGGCGAGGGTGAACAAGGAACGGGTTTGATCGTCGGCCCGAATCCAGAATTCCCGGTTGGCGAAACTCCAGCCTTCCCATTCCGTTCGTCCCACGTCCGGATCGTCTTTGCCCGGCATTTTGCTGTCGTCGATCTTCCAACCGGTCGGCGGCGTTCGAGTCCAGACAGCGGGCGTTCCGGCCAACTCGTCCACGCTGTCCTCCAGTTTTAGACTGTCGAAGTCCTCGTAGAAGATCACGATGTCGAACTGATGGGAGGCCGTCTGCTGCCCTTTTAGAGAATCAGTATAGCTGAGTTCGATCGTGTGTCTGGAAGGAACACTGAAGTCGATGCCCGCCTTGCGGACAGTCACCAGTTTGCCATTGCGACTGATCGTCGGCGAGGCGACGGCCGTGCCGTCCAGCTTGAGTGAAATCGAACTGTCCTGGACCGTGGTGTCGCCGAGATTGAGGACAAAGCCGATGTCGCTTCCCTTCGGCGCGAACGCGGTCAGCGGGATGGCCTGTTCGATGTAGGACGGAACCGGCGGCAGATCTCTGGGAAGGCCCGCGGCGACCGGCCCGCCCAGCGCCAGCATTTGGGCTTTGCTCAATGCGACATCGCGCAGTTGGATGCTGTTGACGTATCCAATCGCGGTCTGATCGTTGTCGTCTGCAAAGAGTCCGGCGTTTCCGCCTGGCGCCAGAGCCCACCGGCCATCCACGGAGTCAGCCGCCTGGACGCCGACCTGGACCCCGTTGATGTATTTTGAAATGGTCTTGGCGGAGGCATCCACAACGAAGCCGATACGATACCAGATGTTCGGCAAAAGTTTTCCTGAAAACTGTCCGCCTACCCCCAATCCGCCGTTCGCGCCGACGAACAGGTCCGAGTCCGGATTGAAGAGTCCGCCGTCGGTGTCAATGATGGCGCGGACCTTCCCGTCCGATTCGGGTGGGAACAAAATGTCGAGCAGAAGAGTCCATTGGTTGACAAAGCTGCCGCCTCCATTTGCCGCTTTCGGCGCGGGGATCGTGAACCCCATGCCTGGACTCGCGGCGGGGAACCTCATGACCAGCGCCGCCGTCCCTCCGATATCCGGGATGCCGAAAGAGGCGGTGGTTCCGAACTTGGCTTGCTGAGACGTAGCGGCGCCTGCTCCGTCGAGGTACTGAATTGTGGTGCCGACGGTCGCGGAAAGGTCGCCCTTGTCGAAGTCCCATTGACCTGAAGGCTGTGCGTGCAATGAGATGCTGAGCAGAGAAGCGACGAGGCCCGTTCCCAGACGGGCGCGAATTGGATTACGTTGAGGTTTCATAAGGGTTGTTCGTTTCGAGTTTCGTTCGGCTGAAAGTTTCTTGTGACCCATTAACCGACTTAACGAGTTTGGGCCCGGCGCTGTGTTCGGTGCGGTTTGATCCGCACATTCGTCACTTGGTTGATCGCTGAAATTGGAGCACTTGCTGGGCGCTTTGGTCGCCGCTGCCCGCTTGCTCGGCCAGCGCCTGGTTCACAGCCAGCAGCGAACGCGAGGCCATGTCCCGCTGCGGAGCCGTCAAATCCGAGCGGCCCGACAGGCTTTGCAGGGCAAACAAAGCTTTCCCGAAATCCTTCGCGCCGAGCGCGGCGACCGCGTCGTCCACCAATTGCTTGGCTTCCGCGCCCGCGCCTTTGAAGACTTCCTGCAAGCTCGTGGGCGCTTGCTCGATTGCGATGGGCTTCGGCGGAGTGGCTTCTTTGGTGCAACCGCCAACCAGCAGGAATGCAAGACCCAGCAGAAACAAATACAAATCGGAAATCCGAAATCCGAAGTCAGTCGTGGGAGGGGCGAAGGTGTGGGTTTATTCACAACGACGATAGAAGGCCTGGCAAATCTCAGGATTAAAATCTGGGTTGGTCTTTGGGCTCCTCGCCGGTGTACCAACGGTAATCGACGCCTTTGTAGTCCTTGAATTTAATGCCGGAAACGTTGCCCCCGACCCAAAGTGTGTTGCTGACCCGCCCGTGCCGCCACCATTCCCACTCGAATCGGAACCCGTTGTAGAGTGATCGACCCAGGCCGCCGCTGCCAGGCGGATTGCCGATCCATTGTTCGAGAACCTGGTTTTTTCCAGGGAACAACCCGATGCTGTCATCCGGCCCTTCCATTTTCTGTTCCGCGGCGTCCTGGCAGAAAATCATGGTTTGGGGGCTTTTGTAGCTGTTGACTTTGAGGAAACCGGAGCCCGCGGCGGCGCTGTACGGGGTAATCAAGTTGCCCGGCATGCCGTAGGTGGAATTCTTCCAAAAGTCCTTCGGATAGTACCGATTGTCATCATGCCATTCATCGACGGTTTTCGCGCTGGGGCAACCGAAGACCTCCTTCGTGCCTCCATAATAGTCCCAGTAGCCAATGGCCCAATAAGCGTATTGGTGCTCTTTGGGAAGGATGGCGCTGGTGCGCGGATTCAAGGTCCATTGCCCGTCATTCGGGATCGACCCGTTGAGGTGAAAGAACGAATTGTTGTGGTCATCGGCGTACATCGACGCCGCCAGGCCGATCTGTTTCAAATTGCCGGTGCACTTGGCGCGGCGCCCTTGTTCCTTGGCTTTGCTCAGCGCAGGCAAAAGCATGCCGGCCAGGATCGCGATGATAGCGATGACAACCAGAAGCTCGATCAAAGTGAATCCCTTGGGGTTGTTGAGCGGACCTCCTGCCGTAGCGCAGAGTTGAACTCTGCCGTATCGCCGATTTGAAATCGGAGGCGCTCCGGCAGGTTTCAGAGCGTTCGATCCTGCCGAAAACCTGCGGAATGCAATTCCGCGATACGGCAGATTGAAAATCTGCGCTACGCGAGGCGCAGGCAAACCTTTCGCGATTTCAGGCCGATTTTCTTCCGGAAGCTTCAAGAAGATCGGTGAACTCGGTTTCGGTTGGAGCATCATCAGTTAGCCTGGTTCGTTTACTGCGTTCGTAGTTATGCCTTGGGCCTGCGCCCAGCGCCAGTTAAAAATCCGCGACGATTGTTACAGGTTTGTTACAGGTTCGCGTCTTCAAAGCTGTTGTGCTGTGCCTGGTCGTGGTTGAAAACGTTGAAAAGGTTAAAAAGGTTAAATGGGTTAAATGAGGAACATGGAGACAATTTGCTCGCAGGACCCGGTCAACCTTAACTTTCCTAACTAACTAAACCCATTTAACCGATTTAACGTTTTAACCCTTGTAACGCTGTAACGAACTCGGTCTCAGCTTCGCCGCCGACCCTGCGCCGGCATCATCCCTTGGCTTCTTCCTTCAGCTTCTTGAGGTCCTCCGCAAGGAACTGAGCGACGTCCTTGAATTTCGGGACGTTCTCCGGATTCACGGCCATGAGAAGTTGATGCGCCTCCAGGCACGTCCGGGAGATTTCTTCCCGGCTGGCCGGGACGTTCGCTGGAGTCGGAGGCAGGAGCGCTGCTTCCGCCGGATTGACCCCGCGGAGCATCGTGAAGAGGTGGGCGACGCCGAGGTTTTCCAGCAAGTCCGCGACCCGTTGATTGGGGTTCAGCAATTGCAGACAGATCGCGCTCGCTTCGGGCGGTCCCGCCGGGTGCAAGACCGCGCCGACCAGCACCCCGAGAAACGTGCTGTCCATCGTCGAGCATTCGCTCAGGTCGATGACGAAACTCTTGAAGCCGTTCCCCTGCAACTTGCTGATCAGGATTTTGAAATGGACGCTCCAGGCGACATTGGCGCGCCCGACCACCTTGACGAACGCCACTTCGTTTGCCACCGCGACCAGCAAGTTGGAATTCTGATTCATCTTTTGGCGGTCAGGCGTTGGCCGGCACAGGTGAATCGGCGCGTTTTACGATCTGAACGAGAGCTTCCTGTAACACGAGTGCCTCGTCCAGGCCGCTCAAGACCAGTCGTTGGTTGCCGCGGAGCAGCAGCTCCATCGCGCGGACCAATTCCGCGGTGGAATAATTCCGGGCGTGGTCCAGCGCTTTGAATAACACGTAGGGATTCAT
>JACPRI010000426.1 GCA_016190065.1 Verrucomicrobiota bacterium | reverse complement strand
TTGTAAAGCACGGGAAAATGCGAGTGGAGGCGCCGGGCGATGTAATTCGCGTTCAGGATGGCGACCTTTGTGGCTTCGGCCAAACCCGCGTCTCCCATGGCCGCGATGTAAATCCAGGAGATCGTGAGAATGCTGGCGCTGCCCCAAGGGGCGGCCGCGACGGCGCCGATGGGATCTTCACCGCCGAGATTGACGACAGGGTGTCCCGGCAGAAACGGCACGAGATGTTCGGCGGCGCCAATGGGACCCATGCCCGGCCCGCCGCCGCCATGCGGGATGCAGAACGTTTTGTGCAGATTCAAATGGCAGACGTCCGCACCCATCTCGGCTGGCCGGCAAAGGCCCACCTGGGCGTTCATGTTGGCGCCGTCCATATAGACCTGGCCGCCGTTGTGATGAATGACATTGCAGACTTCGCGGATGGTTTCCTCGAATACGCCGTGCGTGGACGGATACGTAATCATGAGCGCGGCCAGGTCAGTTTTGTGCGCCTCGGCCTTCGAACGCAAATCAGCCAGGTCAATGTTCCCGTCGGCATCGCAGGCGACGGCCACAACTTTCAGGCCGGCCATCACCGCGCTGGCCGGGTTTGTTCCATGTGCCGAAGTGGGAATAAGGCACACGTTTCGATGGGCTTCACCTCGGCTGGAGTGGAACGCGCGAATGATCAGCAAGCCCGCGTACTCGCCTTGCGAACCGGCATTGGGTTGAAGAGAAATCCCGGCGAAGCCCGTAATCTCGGCCAGCCAATGTTCCAATTCCTCGAAGAGCATTTGATAGCCCCGAGTTTGTTTCAGCGGCGCGAAGGGATGGATGCGGTTGAATTCCGGCCAACTGATCGGGAGCATCTCGCAAGTCGCGTTCAGTTTCATCGTGCACGAGCCGAGCGGAATCATGGAATGGCAGAGGGAGAGATCGCGCGATTCGAGCTTCCGGAGGTAACGAAGCATCTCGGTCTCGGAATGGTATCGATTGAAGACCGGATGAGTGAGGAACCGGCTTGTTCGGGCAAACTCGACGGGCAAGTCGGAACTGGCCTTGGAGGAAAGGTCTTCGAGAGGGAACGAAGGTGCGCGGTCGTCATTGAAAATCTGGAGCAACGTCTGGAGATCGTTCTCCGTCACCGTTTCGTCCAGGGAGAGGCCCATCGTGTGCGGATCGAACACGCGCAAGTTGACATGGCGGGACTCAGCGATTCTGACAATGTCTGTGCTCAGTTTCGAGCCGAGATCAATCCTGAGCGTGTCGAACCAGGGCGGGCATCCTGCCTGCGCGGACCGGCTGGAAGCCCGTCCTACTTTCAAACCGAGCTTCTCCAGTCCGAGCGCGAGCAGGTTAGCCATGAAATGAACGCGCCGCGCGATTTGCCGCAAGCCTTCCGGCCCGTGGTACACGGCATAAGCCATGGCCATGTTCGCCAGGAGAGCTTGGGCCGTGCAGATGTTGCTCGTGGCTTTCTCGCGGCGAATGTGCTGTTCGCGCGTGCCCAACGAAAGCCGCAGAGCCGGTCGCCCGCGAGAGTCCTTGGAAACACCAACGAGCCGGCCGGGCATTTGCCTTTTGCAGGCATCGCGTGTGGCAAAGAATGCAGCGTGCGGGCCGCCATAGCCGAGCGGCACGCCGAGTCGTTGCGCGCTGCCCACGGCGATGTCTGCTCCGAATTCTTCGGGCGGTCGGAGCAAGGTCAACGCGAGCAGATCCGTCGCGACGACGACCAAAGCCCCGGCCGCATGAGCTTTCTCGATCAAAGAGCGGTAATCGCGAATCGCGCCGTCGGTCGCGGGGTACTGGATCAAAACGCCAAAGACGGTGTTGTCGAAATGAAATGCGTCGCTGGCGCTCACGACGACATCGATACCCTGGGGCTTGGCGCGCGTGCGGACGACGTCGATGTTCTGAGGGTGGCAATCTTCCGCGACAAGAAATCGCTCGCGGCCTTCTGCGGCTTTCTGGCGATGACACATCATCATTGCTTCGGCGGCGGCGGTGGCTTCGTCGAGCAGGGAAGCGTTAGCCACCTCCAGGCCCGTCAGATCGCAGACCATGGTTTGGAAGTTCAACAGTCCTTCGAGCCGGCCTTGGGCGATTTCAGCCTGATATGGCGTGTACGGTGTGTACCAGCCGGGATTCTCCAGAATATTCCTCTGGATGACAGGCGGGATGAAACAATCGTGATAGCCCATGCCGATGAACGAACGGAGAACCTGGTTCTTGTTCGCGATGCTTTTCAATCGGGCCAAAGCTTCGTGCTCCGAGAGCGTCGGAGCCAATTCAAGAGGTTTTGCCGCGCGAATACCGGGCGGAATCGCAGCCGAGATCAGTTCATCGAGGGAGGAAAAGCCTAGGCCGCGGGCCATGTCCCGCTGCTCATCTTGGCTGGGGCCGATATGGCGATGGAGGAACCGATCGGGATGGGTCAATGCAGCAGGCCGGTTGCCCGTGTGTTGGTTTGAGGCCGGCCGGTTGCTCGGCGAGGCTTTCTCGGCCGCCGGACTCGACAGGGTTTGCGTTTCAGACATGCGGGGAAGTTAAAGATCGAAGATACGCTTGCCAATCCTCTTTCGTGTCCACGTCGCGCAGTTCGCGCAAGAGATCAACACGCAAGCCGCGCGTCTGGCAGCGATTCAGGCTTTCTCGCAAAACAGTCTCGGTGCTCCAGGGAATGTTCTTGAACAAATGCTCCTGGGGCGCGTTCAAGCCAATCAGCCAATAGCCCCCGTCCGCCGCTGGGCCAAGAACGACGTCGGCACCAGCGAGAGCCGACCAGGCGGCCTGAATATCCTCCGGTTGAATGGCCGGACAGTCCGACCCGATGATGACGGTTCTCTTGGCACCGGCGGCAAAAGAGTTTCGGAACGCGGTTTGAAGTCTTTGGCCAAGATCGCCGGAACTTTGAGGCCGAGCAATCCAGCTTGGCTTGAGCCACGGACGAATCTCTTCCAGCGCGTCTTCGGGAGCATAGTGAAGTTCAATTCCTGTGCAGCCGGTGAATCGGCTGAGCAACGCCTCAACCAGCGTTCGATAGGCCAAGGCGGCTGCGGCAGGTCCGAGGGCCTCTGCTAGTCGAGTCTTGGCGCAACCGGGGCGCGGCGCTTTGAGGAAAATGAGAAGTTTCTCCGTCTCCGTCACGGGGTCACGGCGCGCACGGCGCTCGCTCTTCTTCCTCTCCCCGCGACCTGTCTGCGTGCCCCGCACAGGCAGAGGAACGGAGTGGGGAGAGGATCGAGGAGAGCGGAAAGCTCATAAAGACGGCCCTCCTCTTCCCAGCCCTTCTCCTTTCGCAGGGAAGAGAGAGTGAAATCTAACCGACTCTTCATTTTCAGTGGTCATGGCGTTTTGTCGCGTTGTCCGAGTCGGTGAGCCAGAAGGTGGATCAAGGCCTTGACGGCCAGTTCTTTCATGAGAAAAGGCTTTCCAATGAAATCGTCGCCGCCGCTGCCGGCCGAACGAACGCGGCTTCCGAAGTTGTCCTCGCCCGTGACAAAAATCACAGGGGTTTTCCGGTAAGCCGGGAACGCGCGCAGCTTCTGGCACAGCTCAAACCCGCTCAGGCCGGGCATCTTGACGTCCAGGATGAAAAGCTCGTAAAGGTTCCGCCGGCACAATTCCAGAGCCTCGTTGCCGTCCTTCGCGCTGTCCGGGCTCAAACGAGCGGACGAGAGCGCCAGTTTGACCAGATTGCGAATGGCCGGATCATCATCGACCGCCAGAATCTTGAATTCGGATTCCGCCTGGCCGGAAAGGAGCGAATCGTCGCTGAGCAGCCAATCCAGGCAATTGACCGCTTGGAAGATCGTCCGCACATTAGAGCTGCCAAGGCTTCTCGGATTCTCGCTGAGCTCCTTCAGTAACGCCAACCATGCTCCGAAGAGCGCGGCAATGGGCGGAGATGATTGCATAGCCGCGGATTCAACCGAGTAACCTTGTGCCGCCTGGTGCAATTCCCGAAGCAGCCCTTCCTGCGTTGATTTGTCCTGCGCGCCGAACAAGGCCCGGGAAAGTTCCTGCAGGATTTGGATCGAATCGGTCTTCCGGCTGGGGGATTCCCTTTTAGGCGGCAGCGGCGAAGGCGTGGGCGGTCGAACGGGTTCGCGCGGGGCATCAGCCAGTTTGACCGGCGGCTCCGGCATGGACGGAGCGATGCTGGGCGCGGGCTTGTTGGCCGGTTCCTGGCGCTGCGCTGGCGCGGGTGGATCTTTCGCCTCGTGAGACAGAATCTTGTTGACCGCGCTCACGAGCTCTTCCGTGCCGGTCCGCGACAGCAGCAAGCATTCGGTGGCGCCTTTAGATCGGGCCTGGGCCATGAGCTCATCCACGTTTTCCCGCGCAAACGCGACAATCGGGATGGTGCGCGTGCGAGGGGCGGAACGGGCTTCCTGAAGAAACTGGATGGCGCGGTTGTCTCGAGGACGCAGACTCAAAACCACTGCGTCCACCCGGGATTGATTGAGTGTGCTCAGGCCTTTGCCGGCGCCGGTAACATGCGTGGCCTGGAAGCCCGCGACGACAAGGGCGCGAACGCACGACATGCCAAATGCCAGGTCGGGCTCAATGATGAGGACACTTTTCATGGCGCACGATCCCTGAATTCCCAATGACGCAACATCAGCTCAGTTGGGCGGTTCATTCGTTTCTGCGAAAGGCCGAACAGGCCCGGATGCGTTGCGTGACCGGTCCGGCAAGCCAAGGCGTTTCCACGGGGCGGCGACGGCTAGGAAAATCAAAACCGCCGCCGCCAGCGTGATGGCCGTGAGTCTGACTAAATACTGGAAGAATGAAGTCACGGTGATCTCGAACGAAATGGGAATCCGAGCTTTGGCCTCTCCGATTTTGTCCGTGACGAGATACACCTTGGATTTGTGAACGCCGGGTTGCGCCTCTGCCGTGAGGCCCACCAGCAGATCGACCGTATTGGTTCCTGCGACGAGAGATTGGGCCGAGACGTAAGGATTGAGCGCGCTTCGGGCTTCTTCAGTTTCGATGTGCGTGAGAATTGATCCCGGATAATTGGAAATGATTTTCGTCTTGAGGCGAAGATAATCGCCGGGTTTGCGTTTGGTCAAACGGCCGGGCAGGGGATCGATCTGCGGCTTGAAGAAGTACGGGACGTTCAGCGGGGCGCTCTGCACCAGTTGCCTCGAACCTTCGCGAACGAACCAAACCTGGTATGTGCCGAGAGCATCGGTGCGCCTGAACACCCCGGAGTAAACTCCGTCATTGGCCTTGGCATCGCCGTTTTCCGCAATCCCGTCATCATGGAGTGCTACTTCATGATCTTTCGCCGAGTCCGGCTCGCGGACCAGCGCGTGGATCGGAGTGTTTGTCCGGGCCTCCAGCCGGGCGCGGATAATGAACGGCTGGCCAACAACCATCGGATTTTCGGTCTCGGCTTGGACGGTTCCCGGCCCAGGAATTGTGCCCCGGACGACCACCAATCCTCCGCGCAAGTCGAGCGTGGCCCCGGGTTCATCCGCCACAACCATAAGCGCGCCGTCAATCGGCCCAGGCGGGCGATTTTCGAAGCCACTGAATTCCACGTCCACAGACATTGCTCCCGGCTTCACCACGATCTCCGCCGGTGTGAAGGATAGTCCAGTCAACCCTTGTCCCTGTTGGACGAGGCGGAGCTTTTTCCCGACCGATTCTCCCTTCGCCTGGAGATTCAGCACGCCTTTGACTTTGTTTGTGCCCCTCGGCACTTGGCCGAGCGCGATTTCACTGGTCTCGACGCGCACTTCCCCGGCGGTGACAAATCGGACAGGAATTTCAATCGTGTCTGTTCCTTCTGCCTGCACATTTTGCCGGGCAGCGGGTCGAACGGTGATCCGGTTGGTCACGGTTTTCCCAAACATATCCTGGCTGACAGCCCGGATTCGAAACCCGACGACGCGGCCCAGCGCCCAGAGCGCGACGGGTTTGCTGGTCTCAACCGGCCTTGAAGAGTCGGCGCTGGCGAGCGCCTGCAATTCCACTCCGGACGGGGTCTGAAACTCGAATCGAACGAGTGATTCCTTCAATCGATCCGGGTAAAGCAAGGACAGCCCGACGGCTGGAATTCGTTGCCACTGGCCATTGGCCGGCAGGTCGAAATTAGCGGGGGGCTCGGAAAAGAACTGAAATGCGATGCGGTCCGGCGTGAGCGGAAGAATTTCAAAATCGACCGGAATCGCCGCTGGCTCGATCCGGCCCGGACCGGAGAGGTTTAGTTTGGCGGAGAAATGGCCGGGTTGAGCGCCTTTGATCACGAAGGTCACGGCGGGATTGCCTTGAGTGGCCAACTTGTCGGGCGCGGCCGTGATGCTGAGTCCACTCGGCAGATTCGGGGCGTCCAAGCTCAAATGAATCAGGAAATCCGGTGTCGGCGGGTCCATTTTGAATTCCAGAGCCACGATCTTGGTGATCTCAGGAGCCAGGACGTTGGTGATTTGGATGCTTGTCGGCGTCACCGTGATGGTCGGTGGCGTTTTGATTTCCGGAGGTGGGGCGGCTGGCGCAGCGGATTTGACCACTGTGAGGTCCAGCGGCTCGCCGGACGCGATGATTCTTCCATTCAGAGCGCTGATCACCCCAGCAACTTCCTGACGAATGCTCCGGGTTCCAAGCCGGACGAGAATCAAGTCTCGCAGGCGATTTCCGGGTTCGAAATACTGTTTGAACATGGCGACGAGATAGTCCGCCTCCCGTTTGTTGAGCGCGACCTTGCCGTCGGTGTAAAGGACGATGCTCAAATCGCCGGAACTTTCCTCTCGGAACTGTTCCAACGCCCTGGCCACCGGCCCGTAGAGACTGGTTCCTCCGTCGGCTTTCATCCGGGCCAGCGCGGAAGAAATCCGTGGGCGAAAGCTCTGTTCAAATCCGGGCCTGAAATCCAGGGTGAGGTGTTCCTGAACCGTCAGGTTGAAGCTCCAAAGGTGGATTTGATCGCCTTCCCGGTAGAGCCGTTTTTCACTCCACAGAGCGTAACTCATGTCCAGATTGACACGGTCCAGCAGAGGCGCACGGTATTCGCTCATCGATTTGGAAGTATCGACGATATAGACGTAATGCGACCCAGCCGAGGCGGCGACAGACATGGCCAGGACGAGCAGTGCGACGACGGCATGTATTCTTCCTCTCCCCGCGAGGAACGAGTGGGGAGAGGGCCGAGGAGAGGGGGTATCCAATAAAGACAGCCCTCCTCTCCCCAGCCTTCTCCTCCCTTCGCAGTGAGGAGAGGGAGAAATCCGAGGATCTTCAGTTCCAATCTCTGGTTCAAGATTCACAACGAGATAAGTATGCAACTTACAAGTTCGCTGAAACAAGGCGAAACCCGGCGTGCAGAGAATTCCCCTGGCTAAGAACCTGCTTCGGATGATTTTCGCGTGGGCATCTGCCGAATGCCACCAAGAAGTAGCTGTTTTGTGCAGGCTCACCTTCAGTGCGTTGGGCCAGCGCTAAGTCTTTCTCACAGCGTGATGTTCGACGAGTAGAAGCAACTCATCATGTCGATTGTCCCGCCTGATCTGAGCGCTCGACCTCGCACAACTGCGATAGGGCAATTTTCGCTTTTTGCCTGGGTTACGTTGGCGATTCTTTCCGGGGGCTCGCGTTGGCTCTCCAGCAGCGAAGATTGCGTTCACCGGTCTGACGGCCCGGCCTGCGCCGCGCTCCACAGTTCCAGTCTGCTCGCGACGATTCCTCCCGTTGCGCCGCCGGCAACCAATAAAGTAGCTGTGGTTGACGTTTTGGCCGCTTACACGGCCGAAGCGCGAATTGGCGCGGGCGGCAATGAGTCGATCGAATCCCTGATCAAACTGGCTGTCGCCGAAGCCAACACGGTTTATCAGAACAGCCTGGTTGATGTCCGCTTGCGCCTCGTGGATCTGCGCGAGGTCAACTATCCAGAATTCCCAAGCAACGCCACGAATCTCAATCGTCTCCAGTCGAGAAGCGACGGATTCCTGGATGAAATTCATTTGATGCGGGAAACCAATCGGGCGGACTTGGTCTGCCTGATCACCGAGCACGGCGATCCTGGCGTTTCCGGCTTGGCCTTCACAATGGGAGCACCGACGTTTGCCTTTCGAGACAGTGCGTTCAGTGTCGCCAAGCGCGCCGATCTGAGTGGGAGCTATATTTTCGTGCACGAGATCAGCCACAATTTTGGAGCGCAGCACGATCGCGAGCACGCCCTGGATGGGGAAGGCAAATTGAAATCCGGTTCGTACCCGTTTTCGTTCGGACATCGCTTTGCCGTCAACGATATCGTGTACCGGGACGTCATGTCTTACGCTCCCGGACAGCCGATTCCTTATCTGTCCAATCCGGACATCTTGTTTATGGGAGTGCCAATCGGTCTGCCGGGCACAACCAATGGCGCCAATAATGCGCTCACAGTGAATGCCAACGCGCTTCTGGTCGCCGATTTCTTTGGCCCGGCGGTTCAAACCGTGCCGCCCGCGATTCAGATGCTCGCGCCCACCAATGGCACGATCCTGAGGGAAGGAACGAACCTGGTCATCTCCGCGCAAGCCTCGGACGCCGATGGCGGAGTTCGCCAGATGGAGTTCTATCATGAGAATACCCTGTTGGGAGTGACGACAAATGGGGCGCCCGCCTCAGGCACAAACGTCATCAGCGTGGATTGGATCAATCTTCCGCCTGGCCGGTTCACAATTACCGCCCGTGCGACGGACAACTTGGGCGCCTCCTCGGCGGCGCTCCCGACGGAAATCATCGTCCGGCCGACCCATGACAGCTTCACGAATCGGATCGCCCTTTCAGGCCTTGCGCCGTCGATCTCCGGTTCGAATCGCGAGGCCACGGTGGATCCTGGCGAAGCCATGCACGGCGGGAATCCGGGGGGCAGTTCGGTTTGGTATTCCTGGACCGCGCCCAAGGACGGCACGGTGAGCGTCACGGTCACCGGGTTGGGCATCGTGCCGCTGCCGGAGGTTTACAAGTCGCTCACTTCGACGACGCTGTTCTCGGTGTCGCGTGAATTTGAATTTGATCAAGCCAACTTCATCGCGCGAACGACTTTCGACGCCACCGCCAACGAGAGCTACTCCATCGCGGTCGATTCACTGGCGGGAACTGCGGGTGAATTCAACTTGAGCCTGACGTATCAGCCTCCGCCGCCCCACGACAATTTCTCGAATCGGATCCAGCTTTCCGGTGAGACGATTTCGATCACCGGAACCAATCTGGCCGCGACCAAGGAACCGGGCGAACCCAAGCACGCGCAGAATCTCGGCGGCAAGTCGGTCTGGTATTCCTGGATCGCTCCGAAAGGCGGCACCGTCCTTGTGTCCGTGACGACCACGAACTTCTTTCCGCTCACCGATGTCTATACGGGAGCTTCGGTCTCCGCGCTGGCGGTGGCACCGGGGCGCGACTTCACGCTCGACACCACCAACCGCGTCATGACGCTGCACTTCGATGCGGCCGCAAACCGCGAATATGCCATTGCGGTCGATGGTTTCGCCGGACAGGCCGGCCCGTTCGGCCTCGCGTTGAAGTATCCGCCGCCTCCGCCGAATGATGATTTTAGGAACCGCGCGCCGTTGGCGGGCGCGTCTCTAACCGTGAAGAGTGCCAATCTCTACGCCACAAGAGAAAACGGCGAACCGGACAAGCACGCCGGAGTCCCCAGCTCTCGGTCGATCTGGTTTTCGTGGACGGCACCGGTCTCCGGCCCGGTGGCGGTGACGCTGACTGGCCGCGGCACCGAATTCATCCCTTGGGCCGCGGCCTACACGGGGAATTCACTGACCAATCTCTCGATGGCTTCCGGAATGGCGGTGCGATTTGACACCAACATTTTGGCGACGCGACTGACTTTCAATGCGACTGCACTGACCACGTACGCACTGGCGATCGACGGGTTCAGCAGCCGAACCGGCCCGATCAATCTCGCTCTGGCTACGTCGAATTCACCCCCAGCCATTCAATCTTTGTTTGTGCCCGTCATCTTGGGCGGCGGACAGAAACTGGCGATCACTGGAACCATCGGGCAGAAGTTTGCGCTGCAAGCCAGCACCAACCTGGTCGATTGGGCGGAAATCTTTTCGGGGTTGTTCGCGACGAACAAGGCGGAAGTGATCGACACCAATTCGCTGCAATTCAAGTATCGGTTCTACCGGGCGTTGCCGCTTCCGTAAAGGCGCGGTCTTGCCTCTTTCCGTGAACAACCCACTCCTTCCCAGGAGGGGAACCTGAAATCGACGCACGAAACGTAGCTCCCCTCCTGGGAGGGGTAGGGGTGGGTTCTACGAAGCTTCATCCGCCCACTTCCGCTTTGGCTTCGGCGGCGAGCGGAGTGCTCAGGTACCGCTCTCCGGTCGAACACGCGACGGTGACGATCATCTTCCCCTTATTCTCAGGCCGCTTGGCGACCTGAATCGCGGCCCAGACATTGGCCCCGGAGGAAATGCCTGCCAGGATGCCTTCCTCCTTGGCGAGCCGCCTGGCCATTACGAAGGCGTCGTCGTTCGTGACCTGGATGCATTCGGTGATCTGTGAATTCCCTTTGGAGTCCTTTAGGTGGAGGTTCCGCGGCACAAAGCCGGCTCCCGTGCCTTGAATTTTGTGCGGCCCGGGCTTGACCGGTTGTCCCGCGAGAGTCTGCGAAATCACGGGCGAATCTTTCGGCTCGACCGCGATGGCCTGGAAGGAAGGTTTCTTCGGCTTGATTACTTCGTAGCATCCGGTAATCGTCCCGCCCGTCCCGACGGCCGCCACGAGAATATCGACTTTCCCGTCGGTATCTTCCCAGATTTCCGCGGCGGTGGTCGTGCGATGAATTTCCGGGTTGGCCGGATTGTCGAATTGCTGGGGAATCCAGGAGTTGGGAGTTTCCTTAGCCAATTGTTCCGCGCGCGCGATGGCGCCTTTCATGCCCTCCGTGCCGGGAGTCAAGACCAGTTTGGCGCCCAACATGCCGAGCAGCGTCCGCCGCTCTAACGACATCGTCTCCGGCATGGTCAGGATGAGCTTGTAACCTTTGGCGGCGGCGACGAACGCGAGCGCGATGCCCGTGTTGCCACTGGTCGGCTCAATGAGGACCGTGTCTTTGTTGATAACGCCGCGGCGTTCCGCGTCGTCGATCATGGACATGCCAATCCGGTCTTTGACGCTGCCGAGCGGATTGAAGAATTCGCACTTGAGCAGAATGGTGGCGGGCACTCCGGCCGTGACCCGGTTCAATCGAACCAAAGGGGTGCGGCCGACGGTTTCGACGATGTCATTGTAAATGCGACCCATAGGATTCCTTATCTGTTGCGCAAGGATGATGCGCTTGCGTAGCAGGATAGTGGAGGAATGTTTTTCGATGGAGCAAGACTTTTCTCATGGCCAACCGCTCACTCCATCGCTCCATGACCCCGACTCTCCAAACATTACTCCTTCAACTCTCCTGCGTGTCGAGGCATCTGCGGACGGCGGCGGCGAGCGTGGGTGGATTGAACGGCTTGGAAAGGAAATTAAGGCCTTCGTGCAGTGCCGGACTGTGCGCTTTCAGGTCAATGCTGTAACCGCTGGTGTAAATGATTTTCAGGCCGGGGCATTTGGCTTTGAGTCGTTGAGCCAGCTCTATCCCGGTGGGTTCCTCAGGCATCACGAGATCGGTAAGCAAAAGGTCGATTTGATTCCCGTGCTGGTCCCAGACCTCCAGCGCTTCGCGGCCATTCGCCGCTTCCAGGACCTGGTAGCCGTAAAGTTTCAGGATTTTCTTCACGAGTTCGCGCAAGGCCGGCTCGTCCTCGACCACCAGGATCGTTTCGGCTCCGCCCGGCACGCTTTCCGCGGAAGAGGGCGGGGCCGTCTGACGTTCGAGGTCCGCCGCGCAAGGCAGGTAAATCCGGAAGGTGCTGCCGGAGCCCAGGCGGCTTTCCACTTCGATCCAGCCTTGATGTTGTTTCACGATCCCGTAAACCGACGCCAATCCGAGACCGCTCCCTTTGCCAACGTCTTTGGTCGTAAAGAACGGCTCAAAGACCCGGCTCAACGTCTCCGGCGACATGCCACAGCCTGTGTCCTCGAAGGTCATGCGGACAAAGGGGCCGGGCCGGGCCTCGGGATTTCGCCGCGCGGAGAGCGGATCGATTTCGAGTGCGGCCAAGCTGACGACCACCTTTCCGCCCGTAGGCATCGCATCGCGTGCGTTGAGCGCTAGGTTGATGATGAGCTGTTCGAGCATTCCGATATCGGCGGTCACGCGGGGAAGATGGCCGGGGTATGCGAACTGCAATTCGATTCTCTCGCCGAGCAATCCACGCATCATCCGCCCCGCGCTGGCGACCACTTCGGACAAATCCACCTGCCGCGGCTGCATCATCCGTTTGCGGCTGAAAGCGAGCAATTGGGCGGTCAAGTTGGCGGCGCGCTCGGAGGCCCCGGCAATGTGATCCATGGATTCTTTCGCATCCGAATCCAGATGGCGCAGGGTCGAGAGCAGAGTGATATGGCCCTGGATAATAGTCAGGATGTTGTTGAAATCGTGCGCCAGGCCGGCCGACAATTGTCCGACCGCTTCCATCTTCTGGGCCTGCCGCAGTTGTGCCTCAAGATTCAGGCGGTCCGTGATGTCCTGGCTGATGAACAGGATGCAAGGTTCGCCGCCGAGTTCGAACGGTTCGGCGGAAGCGAGCGCATCGCGCACTTCGCCTTGCTTCGTGCGGACTTTGCACGTCAGTTCGCGAAGCGGGCGTTGTTCGGCCAGGGCTTGTCGAATTTGGGAGTGCTGATCGGCATCCACCCAAATCGCCAGCTCCTGGGATGTTCGGCCAATGATCTCTTCCCGGCTGTATCCGAGCAGCCGGGTCAGGCTCTCATTGACGTCTAGGAACCGTTCGTCCCGCAAGCTGGTAATGGCCAGAGGCAGCGGGCTGGATCGAAACGCTTTGGAGAAGCGCTCCTCGGAACGGCGCAATTCTTCTTCTTTCTGTTTGCGTTCAGTGATGTCCGCGACCGCGCCGATGGTTCCAATGATTTCACCGTCCGGACTGCGGTACGGCGCGGCATTGATCTCTGCCCAAAACCGAGAGCCGTCTTTGCGTTTAAGGACCAGTTCGTACCGTTCGCTCACCCCGGCGGCGCGGCACTCATTCTTGCGCTGAATGGCGTCCCAGCCTGCCGCAGGCACGATCAATTCATAGGACCGGCGGCCGATCATTTCTTCGGAGACGTAACCGCACAGCTCGGTCATGCGGCGGTTGACGTAGAGCACGACGTCCTGGAGATCGGTGATGAGGAGGCCCTCCCCGATGTTCTCCACCACGGTGCGGAAGCGCGTTTCCGAAAGCCGCAATTCCTCTTCCGCACGCTGGCGTTCGGTCGCCTCTTGAATGCGGGCCAGTGCGCCGGCGGTCTGGTTGGCCAAAGCTTGCAAGGTCTGCAAGTCTTCGGGCGTGTACGCCCGCACGGCATAACTTTGAATCGACAGGATGCCCACGGCATTTTCGCCGTCCCGAATGGGTACGAACATCAACGACGCCGAGCGAAGCGCCGTATTGCCGATCGGCCTTAGTGAATGTTCCGTCGCCGGTTCCTTGCCGCGCAGGATCAACTGGGGCCCTTCGCTCAGCACGCGCCGGAGCATGGGGGTCGGTTTCCGTCCGATCAGCGATGGAGAAATCTCCGTCTTTCGCCCTTCGAGCACATCCATCGTGAGGATCGGAACCATGACGTCGGTCGTGGGGGAATACAGATGGAGAAATCCGGCGTCCCAGCCGAACAAATCTTGGGCCGCCTCAAGAATGATTCTTCCGGCTTCGACCGGTGTGGTGGCGGACGCCAGTTTTTGCGCCAGACTGGAGAAGATGGCGAGGCGCGTCTCCGACCGCTTGCGTTCGGTGATGTCGCGGTAGTTCACGACCACGGCGTGAACGCTCGGTTCGAAGAGCAGATTCGTCACCATGGCTTCGACCCAGACCCAGCGGCCTTCTTTGTGTTGTCGCCGGAGTTGCACGGAGACCGTGGCGCCGGGACTCTGCAACAGCACGGCCATTTGTTTCGACAATGCGGCGGAGTCGGATTCGTGAACGTGGCTGAGGATGTTTTTGCCGACCACTTCCTGGGTTGCGTAACCGAGCATCCGGGTGATCGCGGGGCTGGAATACAAAACCGTTCCCCGCTGGTCGAACAACACGATCCCGTCCGAGCTTTTTTCGATGAGCGCTCGGAAACGCCGGTCGCCCTCGCGCCGGGCGGCGTCGATCCGGTCCCGCTGGCCTTTGACGCGATAGAGGATTTCGACGACGGCGAGAAGGCCCGGAGCCAGGACCACAATGGTTCGGACCGAATTGATGGGATTGTCGCGGAGCAACTGCACCACGATTCCAGAGCCCGCGAGGGTCATGAACAACATGGCCAGCGCGACCGCGCGGGGATAGACCAGCGGAGCGATCAGGATCGGCGCCACGAGGAGGTAGAGCAGGATGTCATTATTCGTTCGGACGGACAGGACACCCAGAATGACCGCCAGGAAAGCGTGCGCGGCCAAGGCGAAGCTGGCTGATGGGACTCTGAGCTTCAAGCGCTGTGCCGTAGCTTCTCAAGCTTTGGAAACTTCGCAAGCTCAGTGTGTCAGGACAACGGGCTGGATCTTGCTTTGTGGGAAGAGCAGTGCTGAGCCCATCAAGCTGCGGAGCAGCGGAAGATAATAGCCCACGGCGCGAGCCCGTGGAAGGAAGGCACACCCCGAAACCACGAGCCGCGGAGCGGCGAAAGATCTTCGGGCCAGACCCAGGAGCTCTGCCGCCCCATCCGTATAGCTGACA
>JACPRI010000430.1 GCA_016190065.1 Verrucomicrobiota bacterium | reverse complement strand
TTAACCCCGCAGGGCACGCGGCTGTTTGTCAATGTGGTCAAGACACCCATTTATGATTCGCGTTGGAAGATCATCGGAACGCAGGCGATTTTTTGGGACGTGACCGAGCGCAAGCGCGCCGAGGAGGCGCTGGCGCAAAAGGCAGAGGAACTCGCGCGTTCCAACGCGGAGTTGGAGCAATTCGCCTATGTCGCCTCTCATGATCTCCAGGAGCCGCTCCGGATGGTGGCTAGCTATACGCAATTGCTGGCGCGGCGATACCGGGAGAAATTGGGTGGTGACGCTTTTGAGTTCATTCAATATGCAGTGGACGGAGCCAATCGGATGCAGCAGTTGATCAACGACCTGCTGGCGTACTCGAGGGTCGGGTCGAAAGGGCGGGAATTCGAGAGCGTGGATTGCGCGTCGGTTCTGGGCCAAACGATTGCGAACCTGCGCGACCGAATCGAGGAAACCGGCGCGATCGTGACGAACGATGACTTGCCAACGATCCAAGGCGATGCTACACAGCTTGTGCAACTTTTCCAGAACTTGATCGGCAACGCGCTTAAGTTTCGCGGCTCGGACGCTCCTCAAGTCCACGTGTCGGCGTCGCAGCAGGATCGTCCTGGCGCCAGCCAAGAGCAAGAATGGCTCATTTCGGTGAAAGATAACGGCATCGGCATTGATCCGCAGTTTTCAGCGCGCATCTTCGTGATTTTCCAACGCCTCCACACCCAGGCACAGTATCCCGGCACGGGAATCGGCCTGGCGATTTGCAAAAAGATTGTCGAACGTCATGGCGGCCGGATTTGGGTAGAATCCCAGCTAGGTCAGGGCGCGACGTTCTTTTTCACCCTTCCCACAAAAACCCAAGCGAATGAAGAAAGATCAACCCAACGGCAGACCCATCGAAATACTATTAGTTGAGGACAGCGCCGGCGACGTGCGCCTGACGCAGGAATCCCTCAAAGAGAGCAAAGTCCGGAACAACTTGACGGTTGTCTCGGACGGCGTTGAGGCGATGGCCTATCTGAAAGCCCAGAATGGTTATGCGGATGCGCCTCGACCCGATCTGATCCTGCTGGATCTGAATCTGCCCAAAATGGACGGACGCCAGGTCCTGTCCGAAATCAAGGCCGACCCCGAACTGAAACGGATTCCCGTCGTGATTCTCACCACGTCCAAGGCGGAAGAAGACATTCTCCGCACGTACAACTTGCACGCCAATTGTTACGTCACCAAGCCGGTGAACCTGGACCAATTCATGAAAGTCGTGCGCGCGATCGAAGACTTTTGGCTGACAATTGTCAAACTGCCGCCGGAGTGAGCGCTCCCCATGGAAAACCCTCCGGTCAAAATTTTGCTCGTGGAGGATAACCCAGGCGATGCCTGGCTGCTCCGCGACCTCCTGAATCGGGCCGGAGCACGCAACTTTCAGGTCGTCCACGTCGAGACCTTGAAAGCCGCGTTGCACCAAGTGACGGAAAGTGAACCAGACCTGATCCTGCTCGACCTTTCGCTTCCGGACGCGCACGGCTTGGAAACCGTCACGCGCGTGCGCTTCTCGGCGCCGGATGTGCCGATCGTCGTCTTGACCGGATTCAATGACGAGAGTTTCGCGCTCCAGGCCGTGCGGGAAGGATCGCAGGATTATCTCGTCAAGGGCCAAATCGATTGCAACCTGCTCGTCCGCGCCATGCGCTATGGCATCGAACGCCAGCGGCTATTGTCGGACCGCAAACGAGCGGCCGCGGAAATCCAAAAGTTGGCCGCGTTCGTGCGCTTCAATCCTAATCCGGTCTTCGAGTTTTCGAGCGACGGCGCCCTGAGCTACTTCAATGACGCGGCGCAAGCGATGGCGGTGGCGCTCGGGAAAAAGCATCCCAACGAAATCCTGCCTCTGGAGGCCAAGACGATTGTTCAGGAATGCATCGCTAGCGGGCAGAGCCGGCTTCGGTTGGAAACCACCTTGGAACAGCGCACGTTGTCGTGGTCGTTCTACCCGATCGAGGCTTGCCACGTCGTTCATTGTTATGCTGCGGATATTACGGATCGACAGAGCCTTGAAGCGCAACTGCGGCAGTCGCAGAAGCTGGAGTCCGTGGGCAAACTGGCTGGCGGCATCGCCCACGATTTCAACAACTTGCTCACCATCATTTACGGGCATGCCTCTTTGCTGCTTCAGGCGAAGCAGGGATCTGCGGACGTGGCCGGATGCGCGAAGCGAATCGCCATGGCTGCGGAACGCGCGACGAATCTGACCCGCCAACTGCTGATGTTCAGCCGGAAACAGCCGATGCAGCCAAGGAATCTGGACCTTCGCCAGGTGATCGCCGGCATGGTGAAGATGCTCAAGCCGATCCTGGGAGAAGACATTACGCTCCAGGTCGAACACGGGCCAGGATTGCCGGTCGTGCGCGCGGATCAGAGCATGATGGAACAAGTCATCATGAATCTGGCCATCAACGCCCGGGACGCCATGCCGTCCGGTGGCACGCTGAAAATCCGAACGGCCACGAAATCCCAACCTGGAAACGCCAACGGCCACTCGCTGGAAACCGGCACGGACGCGGTCGTTCAATTGGCGGTCAGCGACACCGGGTGCGGCATCGCTCCGGAGCATCTCCCGCACATCTTCGAGCCTTTTTTCACAACCAAAGAATCGGGACGCGGCACGGGTTTGGGACTCGCCACGGTTTACGGAATCATCAAGCAGCACAACGGCTGGATCCAGGTGACGAGCGAGCCGGGCAAGAGCACCACCTTTCACATCTATCTCCCCGGCTCCGAGGATCTGCCCGACGCCAGCACACCCGAGCGATCCCTGGCCGCGGCTCCGCGCGGATCGGAAGTGATCTTACTCGTTGAAGATGAGGTGGCGCTCCGCGAGTTGCTTCGGTCCAATCTGGAATCCTGCGGCTACAAAGTCCTGGATGCCGAAACGGGCGTGGCCGCGCTGGCCGCCTGGATGCAACATCGGGACCGCATCGACCTCTTATTGACGGATGTCATTATGCCGGGCGGAATAACGGGCTGGGATCTGGCCGAACGCCTCCGAGCGGACAAGCCAACGCTGCGAGTGATCCTCTCCAGCGGGTACACAAAGGAGATCGGCGGCCAGGAGGCCGCGCTGCAAAAGGGGTTTCACTTCCTGCCCAAACCGTATCGTCCGGAATTGGTCGCGCACGTGATTCGAGATTGCCTGGACGGCAAAGACGCCCGGAGCTGTCTGAAAACTCTGTGCGGCTGATTTTCACTTTGATTCGGTGTTGAAACGACTATTTTCGGCGCATGAAAAGGTTCATTTCTGCCGGAGCGCAGAGTTGCACTCTGCCGTATCGCCGATTTGCTATCGGCGGCGCCCGGGCAAGTTCCAGGGCGCTCGATTTTATCAGGAGCCTGCGGAATGCAATTCCGCGATACGGCAGATTGCAAATCTGCGCTACGCGGATGCGCCTCTCCGCCCAGAGTGCTGTCGCCTGCTGGAGGTTTGACCTGATTGCCGTTGCCTTGATTGTGCTCGGATTGATGGGTTGTGCCACGGCTCGGATTGACTGGAACAGCCGCGTGGGAAGTTACACGTATGACCAGGCCGTCCTGGACATGGGGCCGCCGGAACGGTCCGAAACGTTATCGGACGGAACTAAAGTGGCCGAGTGGATGATCAGCCGAGGCTACGCCCGCGGGACGATGACTTCGTTGGGCGGGTATCATTATTACGGGTATCCCGGAATTCATTACTACACCGAGCAGCCGTCCCCGGACCACTTGATCCGGCTGACGTTCTCCAAAGAGGGGTTGCTGCGGGCCTGGAGAAAAGTGCTCAAGTAGAGAATTGATTTCTGTGCTTCCGTTGCTCGAGGAATCCTGATTTACTTCTCCTATGAACGTTGACGTTGGCATCTGGGGCAAACTCAACCGGCTGGTGCTGCTGCTGCTCCTGGTCGCGGTGGTGATCGGCGTAGCGATCTGGTATCTTCCGGTCATCAAGAACAACGAGGCGATGCGCAAGGAGATTCTGAATCTGGCCGGCCAGGTTCGCCAGGAGGAAGAGATCGCCCGGCGCCTCGATGCGCGGATCAAAGCTCTCAAAAACGATCCCAAGACCCTGGAGCGTGTCGTGCGTGAGAAACTCGGTTTCGTCAAACCAGGCGAGACCATGATCCGGTTCATTGATCCACCGGCGATGAGTCGGACTGCCAACTGACGCGGCGCGCTAAGTCGCCGGCGACGGTGGAGGCTGGCTTGCTTCTCCTTCCGCGGACTGGTCTGAAGGTTTGCTCTTGGCTCCCTTGGGTTTCTTCGGAGGCCGAGGTTCAAATTCAAACCCAACCTTCCCGCCCTCCGCCACGACCAGGTAGGCAGAAAAGGGGCGCCCTTTCTTGGAGATGAACCGGTGGAGCAAATCGGTCTTTCTCGTCTCGAGGAGTTTGGTCATCTGGGCGCGTTCAATCTGGCGCTGCAAGATGATCTTGCCGGATCGAAAATCACAAACCCGATTCGGTCCCGTCCCTTTCTCACAGATGAAGCTCATGCCGTCCTCGAAGACGCGCGCGCCGCACTTCGGACATTTGCCGAGCGGCTCCTGGCCCGTGAAATCGATTTCTTTGGCCCCCTCGCCGTTTCCGTTGCTCTGGCCAAAGTCAAACTCGGCTTTCAATTCAGGCGTCAATTTAATGAGGGCCGCGAACGGCTTGCCCATCCGGCTGCGAAAGCCCTGCAACGGCCCCACCGTGCGCTTCGTGATCAATTCTTCCACTTCGGGAACCTCGAGCTGGCGTCCGGCCACAATGCGCCAGAGCGCGAAGTCGCACGCCTGGCATTGGAATTTTTTGTAGTTCTCCCTGATTTCGCCGCCGCACTTGGGGCATCGGACGCTGAGCGTGGCAAAATCACCCGGCACCGTGTCGCTCTCGTAGCGTTTGGCCTTTTCCACGATCACGCGGGTCATGCCCGCGATTTCGCGCATGAAATCCTCCCGCCGCAGCTCGCCGCGCTCCATTTGCTTCAACTTGAATTCCCAGTCGCCCGTCAACTCCGGCGAGCATAGCTCGGGGATATCCAGTCCCCGCAGCAGCGCCATCAACGAAAACGCCTTCGGCGTAGGTTGGAGCTCGCGGCCCATCCGCTGGATGTACTTTTCGTAAATCAGTCCTTCGATGATGGCGGCGCGCGTCGCGGGAGTGCCCAATCCTTTCGCGCTCATCGCCTCGCGCAATTCTTCGTCCTCGATAAGCTTTCCGGCGCCCTCCATCGCGCTGAGGAGCGTGGCTTCCGTGAAGCGCGGCGGCGGTTTGGTTTGATTCGCGACGACCTCCACCTGGCTGGTCCGGGCGGTTTCGTCTTGGTTCACCGCGACCAGGTTCGGCGCGTCCTCGGTCTGAAGGTCGCGGCCATACACTTCCATCCAACCCGCAGCCACGAGCACTTTGCCCTCGCTCTTGAAGGGTTCCTCCGCGACGCGCGTGATCCGGGTCGTGACCAGGAATTCCGCGGCGGGATAGAACACCGCCAGGAAGCGGCGAGTGACCATGTCGTAAATCCGCGTCTCGTCGTCGTTCAGATGTTTGGGCGCTTGCGAGGTCGGGATGATGGCGAAGTGGTCAGAGATTTTCGCGTTGTTGAAAATGCGCTTGTTTGGCCGCACCCACTCCTGATCAAGAATCTTGCCGGCGAAAGGTCCGTAGGCGCTGGGAGCCAGCGCGTTTAGCGTCCGTTTGACCGTGGTGAGGTAATCTTCCGGGAGCGCGCGGGAATCGGTTCGGGGATACGTCAGGACTTTGTGCCGTTCGTAGAGGGCCTGCGCGATTTGGAGCGTCCGATTCGCGGGCAATCCGAACCGGCTGTTGGCGTCCCGCTGCAAGCTCGTCAGGTCAAACAGCAGCGGCGAGAGCTGCGTCGTGGGCTTGCTTTCTTCGGTGATGACGCCGGGCTTCCCCAGGCATTTGGCGCGGATAGCTTCGGCTCGCGCCGCGGCCCAGAGCCGCTCCGGCCTCAAGTCCGCGTCTGCTTCTTTTTTTTCCTTCGAGAATTGTTCGTCGAACCAGCGGCCGGTGTAAGGTCCCGCCTCCACGTCGAAAGTCGCGTGAACCTCCCAGTAATCTCTCGGGAGGAATTTCTTGATCTTCTCCTCGCGTTCGACCACGACCGCCAGCGTCGGCGTCTGGACGCGTCCGACGGTGGTGAGTTGAAACCCGCCGCTCTTGGAGTTGAAGGCCGTCATCGCGCGCGTCCCATTGATCCCCACCAGCCAATCCGATTCGGATCGGCAAACCGCCGCGTCCGCCAGCGGTCGCATGGACGCATCGTTGCGCAACGCGGCGAATCCTTCCCGGATCGCATTCGGGGTCATGGACTGGAGCCAGAGCCGCTCGATGGGCTTTTTGGTGCCCACGTGCTGGACGATGTAGCGGAAAATCAATTCGCCCTCGCGTCCCGCGTCGCACGCGTTGATCAGGCGGTCCACGTCTTTGCGCTTGATCAGGCGGGCGAGCACTTTCAAGCGCGCTTCGTTCCTTTCGATGGGCCGGAGATCGAAGATGGCGGGAATGACCGGCAAATGCGCGAAGCTCCACTTGCCCTTCTTGACTTCGACGCCGTCCGGCGGGATCAGTTCGAGCAAGTGGCCGACGGCCGACGACAGCACGTAAGCGTCGCTCTCGAAATAGTCCTGCTGCTTCGTGAAACCGCCGAGGGCTTTGGCGATATCCGCAGCCACCGAAGGTTTCTCAGCAATGATCAATGCTTTGCCCATGACAAAAACACAGTGCTCGAATTTCTAAAACGATGCGTTCCCTTGATGCAACCCTTTCCACGCTTCTTTTGGCTGCGGTAAAGTCGTCAAAAAATTTTCCGATGTCAAAGCAGGATTTCGGATCACGCTCAAGGCTCGAAAAGCCTTCGCAACAATTCACTCGCCACCGGACGCGAGGGTTGAGCTTCGGCCAGGCGCTCCAGCAATCGGCGCGCTTCGTCCGGTTTGGCTTTCGACTGCTGCACGGCCATGGTCAGACATCGGGCATATCCGGTGGAGAATTTGTCGCTGAGGCGCGCGCTTTCAACGTAAGCGTCGAGTGCGCCGGCGAGCCGGCCCTCGCTTTCTTCGGCCAGTCCGCGCAGATAGACGTTGCGGGCCTGGACGAATGGCCGCAACTGGACGGAGAAAGATTGCGTCCGACCCGTCGAACTCGTTTCCACGGCCAGTTCTGCCGGATCGCTTTGGATGCGATCCAACAGGCGGAAGAGAAGTTGATGCGGCGTTTGTTTGCGCCGATACGCGAACTGAGGGGCGCGAAAAATGACCACGGGCCGATCATCGGTGTTCACGTCCGCGTTCCGGGAATAATCCCGCAGCGCCGTCGGACCCGCGACGAAGCAGCCGAAGAGGTGCCAGGCATCCGGCAAGGCCAGGGCTTTGAGTTCCTGGATCAGATTCGCATCGCGCACGCGTTGTTCAAACCAATCGGAGGAATACCCCGTCGGTCCCTCGGACGCGATGAGCCCCAGCACGGGCGTGTCGATATTGAACCGCAGCAGAAAAGCGCGCGCGTGGGGAAAGACTTCCAGGCACGTGCGAATGATGACCTGCAGCATTGCCTCATCCAGTTGAAACAACGGGAGCCACTGGCAAAAAACTCCTCCCGGCGCCAGACGTTGGCGCATCGCATGAAAATGTTCGCGCGTGTACAGCGCTCCCGCGCCGTCCCGCGCTGGATGGAAAAGATCCGCCACGATCACGTCGTACGATTCGCGCGAGACGCGGACGAATCGGCGCGCGTCGGCGGCGTGCACGTTCAAACCGGGCCGAAGTTTGTTGTGCGGCTCGAAATGGCGCAGGACGCCGGGAATCTCAGGAATCAGTTCGACGCCTTCTCCGCTTAGATCCGGATGCGTGCCCGCGGCCGCGAAAGTGATCGCCGTGCCCAGGCCGAGAAACAAGGCGCGCTGCGGATGCGGATGCAGCAAGAGCGGGATGTGAGCGTGCCGTCGCGCCGCGTCCGCCGCGCCCGTTCCCCCCATCGTGAAGCGATTATTGACCAATAAACTCCGATGACCGTCGAAGTGCTCCACCACCGCGACCGAATCCATGACTCCTTCCCGATATTCGAGGATCTTTCCGCCGGGGGGCGGTGGGACGACTTGCAGCCGTTGTGGGAGCAACACAACCAGCGCAAGCGGCACCAGCATAACCAGGTACTGCTTGCCCGATAGCTTCGGCAACAACGCCAGGTACGCGATGGCCACGACGACCAGACTCCATTTGGCGCCGAGCGCCGGCAGCCAAACGACTCCGAATGTGGCCGGCGCCAAGGCGCTTCCCAGAGTATTCAGCGCCATGGCGCGGCCAACGCCGTCGTGCTCGCGCCGGCTGGATTGCAGGAGATGACTGAACGTGGCTCCCATCAGAATCGTGGGCAAGCCAAAGACCACAGCGGCCACCATCGCTTCGGCGGCACATCCTCCCGCCAGAGTGTCTCCCAGAGCGACGCGGCAGCGATCATAGATTTTCTGCGCACCCGTGAGCGCCCATGTGCCGAGCAAACAGGTTGCGGAAAGGCCAATGAGGAGCGGCGGCCTCAGTTGGTCCGTCGAAATGTGTTTGCCGAACCGATGATAAATTCCGGCGCCGATTGCCGTCCCGAGCAGGTAAACCGACAAACTGGCGGCAAAGCTGTAAATGGTGTTCTCCAGCACCTCGGCCATCACGCGCACGCCAAGGACTTCGTATCCGATGCCTAACAGTCCCGTGACGAACAAAGTCAAGTCCAGCCGGCGGCGCGACTGTCGTCCAGTGTTTGGAGAAGAATCTCGATCCCGCATCAAGACCGTGGACCCACCTCCAGCCCCTCCCAGGAGGGGAGCTTTGTTTCTCGCGCCGGTTGTAGATTCCCCTCCTGGGAGGGGGGAAGGGGTGGGTTCGAAGGAAGCTGCGTCGTCCTTTCGGAGCTGTTCCAGAAAGAGGACCACCACGCCGCACAGAAGATTCACTCCACTTAGCAGAAGCAGTGCGCGCGCAAATCCGAGCGCCGGCGCGAGCACGAACGTGCTGGTCAAAGTGCCGGCCACGGCCCCCAGCGTATTGAGCGAGTAGAGGAGTCCTATGCACTTGCCGCCAGGCAGAAGCGGGGAAGCAAAGCGTTCCATCGCCGGCCACGTGGCGCCCATCGACATGGTCGCCGGAAGCAGCGCAAGAAGCGGGATGGCAAAAGCGGCCACCCAATGCCGTGCTGCCGAGGGTTGCAGTCCGATCAGCCGCAAGGCGAACTCGTTCGCGAGCGGCAACAATGCTACCAGCAGCAGACCCCAGATTCCGATGATGATTTCCAGCGCGGCATACCAGCGTCCGGGACGAGCGCTCCGTCCAATCACCCCATCCAGCGTCCACGCGCCCAGAGCGACGCCGCCGAAAAACGCCGCCACGACGGCGAGAACTGAGGGCATTTCGTGCCCCAGGCCGATCCCGAACCTGCGGGACCAAATCATTTGACAGCCCAGTCCAGCCAACCCGGAGAGGAAAAAGACCGTATAAACGAGCAGCCGCTGGGATTTTGGCGTCATGAATTGTCAGGTCGTGTCTCTTGAACGAAGGTAGGGACGCGTTCCACCGCGTCCCATTTGTTTGCTGGAGAGACGGAGAAGGCACGGAAACGGAGCTGCGAGAACAGGAGAGATCACCGGTTTTCCCTCCCTTTGTTTTCGGTTGGCCGAGCGCTTTCCGGGAGAGATCAGGGACGCGGTGGAACGCGTCCCTACCGGGCTAACCAGATACAAAACCGTCGTCTCAGAGCGTATGGAAGCGTCCAACGGGCCGCAGCGGAGTCCAGCGGGCCTGTTCCTGGGCGGATACCCCATTTCTCGCGGCTTGGATTTCTTCAACGATTCCAGCATAATGCCAACGATGCAGTTTATCCGCGACATCTACGCCGCCAAGCAAGCCAGCAATCGCCCGGTGATTTCCTTTGAATTCTTTCCGCCGAAAACGGAAGAAGGCGACCGAAATCTGCTGGAGAAAACCATCCCCGCTTTGAAACAGCTTCAACCTGATTTCTGCTCGGTCACCTACGGCGCCGGAGGCAGCACGCGGGAGAAGACTCTGATGATTGTGGACCGCATTCAGCGAACGCACGGAATTACCGGCATGGCGCATCTTACGTGCGTCGGCTCCACCCAAGAGCAGATCGGAGAAGTGCTGGATCAGGCGAGAGCGCTCGGTATAAGAAATATCCTGGCCTTGCGCGGCGATCCGCCGGGCGGCACCGGCAAATTCAAGAAAACCGAGGGCGGCTTCGAGTTTTCCTATCAACTGGTCCAATTCATCCGGCAGAAGGGCGGGTTTTCCATCGGCACGGCTGGTTTCCCGGAAGGCCACATCGCTTGCCAGGAAGGCAAACTCGTCGATTGGGAACGGTTGAAAGCCAAGATCGATTGCGGCGCCGACTTTGTCCTGACGCAACTCTTCTTCGATAACGCGGACTTTTTTGTCTTCCGGGAGTATATGGCCAAGAAGCTCGGCGTGACGGTCTCCATCACACCCGGAATTTTGCCGATCCTGAGCGCGGCCCAGGTGAAGCGGTTTACCGAGATGTGCGGGGCGCGGATGCCGGCGCCGCTGCTGGCCCGCCTGGAACCGCTGCGCGACCACGACGAAGCCGCGACCGAGTTTGGGATTGAATACGCGACGAAGCAGTGCGAAGAACTGCTGCGCGAAGGCGTGCCCGGCCTTCATATTTACACTTTGAACAAAGCTCGTTCAGCGGCGCAATTGTTGAAAAACCTGAGACTGGCGTAACCGTGGCCTCATGAATCCATCCGACACCGCCTTTTATGTCACGGGCGGAACGCTGCGGCATGACGCGGCGTCGTATGTGGAACGTCAGGCGGACAAGGAATTGCTCGAAGGGCTGGTCAACGGTGAGTTTTGCTACGTGCTCACCTCCCGGCAAATGGGGAAAAGCTCCATCATGGTGCGCACGGCCAACAAGCTCCGAGCCACCGGCGTCAAGGTCGTGATCCTCGACCTCACCGCCATCGGCCAGAATCTGACGCCGGAACAATGGTACGACGGTCTGCTGATGCGGCTGGGACGGCAATTGAGCCTGGAGCAGCAACTGGAAGATTTCTGGAGTGCTCGCGACCGCGTCGGCGCCGTGCAACGGTTCATGACCGCGATTCATGACGTCGCGCTGGCGGCCCTCGCCGGGCCGCTGGTGATTTTCGTGGATGAGATCGACGTCGTGCACAGCCTCCCGTTTGCCACCGACGAATTCTTCGCCGCGATTCGCGAGTGCTACAACCGGCGCGTGGAAGATGCGGCGTTCCATCGGGTGACGTTTTGTTTGCTCGGCGTCGCGACTCCTTCGGAGCTGATTCGCAACCCCCGCACCACACCGTTCAACATCGGCCATCGGATTGAACTCACGGATTTCACGGAAGGGGAAGCCGCGCCGCTCGCCCAGCGATTGGATGCGGACTCCGCCCAGGCCCAGGGTTATCTCAAGCGCATTCTTCACTGGACGAATGGCCATCCCTATTTGACGCAGCGATTGTGCCGCGCCGTTTTCGAGGAGAAACCGAAACTCAAGGCTGCGTTCCCGGAGGTGACGCCCCTCCAGTGCATCGATGATCTTTGCGAACGGCTGTTTCTCTCGCCGCGGGCTCGCGACCAGGACGATAATCTCCTCTTCGTTCGCGAGCGGATCTTGCGCGCGGAAGTGGATCTGGCCAAGCTCTTGAATCTTTACGAACAGGTCCGCCACGAGCATTTGATTCCGGACGACGAAGCCAACGAATACATCAATCTGCTGCGGCTTTCCGGCATCATCTCGGCCGACAACGGCCGGTTGAAAGTGCGCAACCGCATTTACAACGAAGTTTTTGACCAGCCCTGGATCCGCGCCAACAAACCCGAGGCCGAATTGGAGACGGCGGATGGCCGGCGCGTGCGCGTGGAAGGCTCTTGTTCCATCGGGCGCGCTTCGACCAACGACCTGGAATTGGCGGACGCGAAGGTCTCCCGCCGGCACGCGCTGGTTCAGGCGCAGAAACAGCACGAATTCTGGTTGATCGATCTCGGCAGCAGCAATGGCACTTACGTCAACGGACGCCGCGTGACTCAGCCGGTGTTGCTGCGGGATCGCGACCAGATCGAAGTCGGCCCGTTTCGCCTGGCGTTTCGCCAATCGCGGATGGCGGTCCAGGATGCGGGAGATAAGACGATCTCCGATCAGACCATTCACATGACCACCACGGCGTTCCGGCAGACGGAAAAGTGAATGCAGATCGTAGCGCAGATTTTCAATCTGCCGTATCGCCGATTTGTAATCGGCAACGCGTGGTGAAGGTTCGAGGCGTTCATACATGTTGGGAGCCTGCGGAATGCAATTCCGCGATACGGCAGACTACAAGTCTGCGCTACGGCCGTGCCTGGTTCCCGGCGGAAAGATGTTCTGCTCAACTAACCATAAGCCATGAGGTCACCATGAAAGAATCGCCTAAACGCAGTCTCGGTTTCGTGCTCATCGCCGCAGCGCTCGCGTTGGTCGAAGCCAGCGCTCAGACCCCGAATACCCGCACGATGCGGCCGGTCATTCGGGGGCGTTACCACGCCGTGACGTCCATGAAGCCCGAAGCCACCTGGGCCGCCGAGCGCATCCTCCTCGCCGGCGGCAACGCGTTCGATGCCATCGTCGCGGGCCAAGCCGCTCTTTCCGTCGTGGATGCCGCGTCGAACGGCGTGGGCAGTGACGCGGTGATTCTCATCTATGACGCCAAGGCCAAGAAAGTCTGGTCATTGAACGCCGAAGGCACGGCGCCTCGATTGGCGACGATTGAGTGGTACCAGAAAAACAACAACGGCAAGCTGCCCGTGGATGATGGCTTGCTCGCGGGGACGGTGCCCGGCGTGGTCGATGCCTGGTACCTCATGCTGGACCGCTGGGGAACGATGAGTTTCGCCCAGACGCTGGCGCCCGCCATTGATCTGGCGGAAAACGGCTTTCCCATCAGCCGAGGCCTGGCCGGTGGAATCGCCGGCTCCAAAAAACTGAAAAAATATCCCTCGAGCGTGCGGGTCTATTACCCGAACGGACAACCGCCCCGCGCCGGGGAAATCTTTCAGAATCCGGATTTGGCCCGAACGCTGAAAAAGCTCGTGGAGGCCGAGCGTCAGAATCGCGGCAAGGGGCGGCACCGAGCCTTGAAGGCCGCGCGCGATCGTTTTTACAAAGGCGACATCGCCCGAACCATGGCCAGATTTTCCGAGGAGAACGGCGGCCTCTTCCGCTACGAAGATTTCGCCCGTTACACGGCGAAAATCGAGGAACCCGTCTCCATTGATTACCGCGGCTACCAGGTTTACAAGAATCCTTCCGCAAACCAGGGTCCGGCGGAACTCTTCACCCTGAGTCTGCTGGAGGGTTATGACCTCAAGAAGCTTGGCCACAACAGCGTCGATTACATCCACACGTCCGTCGAGTCCATCAAACTCGCGTTCGCCGACCGCGAAAAATTTCTGGGCGACATGGACTTTATCCGAATTCCGTTTGAAGGATTGCTCTCCGAAGAATACGCCCGCGAACGGCGCAAACTCATCGATCCGGATCGTGCCTCGCTCGAACTCCAGCCCGGGTCACCGGAGAAATTCATGAAGACAAGCGGGTTGTTTGGGGGAAAGGTCACGTTGAATTTCGAGGGCGAAGCCGATCATGAAGGCGACACGAGCTACATCGCCGTCGTGGATAAGCACCGGAACATGGTGACGTTCACGCCGAGTTTGCACAGTGGGTTTGGAACGGGGGTGGTGATTGCCGACACCGGTCTGATTTTCAACTGCCGCGGCGATTACTACTCGCTCGTGCCGGGCGAGGCGAACGCATTGGAGCCGGGCAAGCGGCCTCGCAGCACCTTGCAAGGAACGCTCGTGTTGAAAGACGGGAAACCGCACATGGTCATGGGCAGTCCCGGTGGCGACGATCAAATCATGCGCACGATGCAGACGTTCCTGAACATGGTGGAATTCGGGATGAATGTGCAGCAGGCCATCGAAGCGCCGCGCTGGTCCACGCGCAGCTTTCCGGCGTCGCCCTTCCCGCACACCATGTATCCGGGAGAAATGTCCGTGGAATCACGGGTGCCCGAGTCCGTTCGGCAAGCGCTGATCGCCAAAGGCCACAAACTCAAAGTCACCGACACCTGGTCGATGGGCAACAACGGCGCGATTGTGGTGGACCTCAAAACGGGACTCCTGAGCGCGGGCGCGGATCCCCGGTGCGATGCTTACGCGTGGGCGTGGTGATCCTTCCTCATATGTGAGTTTTCTAAACTGCGAGTTTAGAAAACTCAAGCCATTGATTTTTCTGTTTCCCTGAGAAGGTTGGGGCAGATGGTGGACAGTACGTTTTCCTCTGCCGCGGGTAAGGGCAGAATTGCCGAGACAAGGGGACGCGCCCCTTGACGCGTCGGCAATAAGGGAATACGGTCCCCTCCGTTCTCCTTATGACAGACCCGTCTATGAAAAAAATCGCATCTCTTGGTTTTGCGCTTCTGTCCGCCACCCTCCTCGCCGCTGAGGACAAGGAAGGATGGATTCCCCTCTTCGACGGCAAATCGCTGGACGGCTGGAAAGCCAACGAGAATCCCGGCACGTTCAAGGTGGAGGATGGCAAGATCGTCGTGTTCGGCCCGCGCGCGCATCTTTTCTACGTGGGACCGGTTCAGAAGCATACCTTCAAGAACTTCGAATTGAAGTTGGAGATCATGACCTTCCCGAAGGCGAATTCCGGGGTCTATTTTCACACGGAGTGGCTGGACATGGGCTTCCCGCGCAAAGGATACGAGGTCCAGGTGAACACGTCGCACGGCGATCCGAAGCGGACGGCGGGGCTTTACGGCGTCAAGGACAACTACGACGCCCTGGTGAAGGATGAGGAATGGTTCACGATGCACATCGTCGTTCAGGGAAAACACGTCACCACGAAGGTGAACGGGAAGACCATCGTGGATTTCACCGAACCGGACGCGCCGGAAACTGGCCGGCGCAACTCGGCCCGGCGCATTTCCAGCGGCACCTTCGCGCTGCAAGGGCACGATCCCGGCAGCAAGATCTACTATAAGAACATTCAAGTGAAACCGTTGCCGGACTAGCCCAAACGCTGCATCTCAGGTAGGCTGCGCTGCCGCGCAGCCGTCGGTTCTAAGAACATTTCACGCTGCAAACGAACCTGATTATGAAAAAGACAACCCCAATCTTCGTCGCAATCGTGGGCGTGGCGTTCTCAGTTTTTCTAGTAGCTCAGCAACAAACCAGCGGCCAGGAGAAGCGAGCCGCCGGCGCCGAACCCAATCGTGCGGTGATCGAAAAACTCGAGCAGATCGTGGCAATACGAGAGGGACAGCTTCAGAGCTATGAAGTGCAGCTCCAGGCCGGCCGAGCCACGGTCATTGATGGTTCTCCAGAGACCGAGCTTGCCGACGCGCGAATTCGGCTCGCTCGGGAGAAGAATCAGGAAGCGGCCGTGGTCACCGAGTTACGCAACCTGGTCGCCACGCTCGAACGACGCATGAAGAAGGTTGAGGTTCTGGCTAGAGATCGTCTGGCGCCGGGAGATATCGACCGCTTCAAACTCGCCTTGCTGGAAGCTGAGATACGGTTGTTAAGGGCGCAGAAGTAAGCGGCGCCTAGCAGCACTCTGGTCCGCCGCTGCGGAGTTGCCCCCGTCCACATATGAAAATCAGATTTGCCCCATTTGCATTCGCAGGCTTGCTCGCGTTGCTGGCCGTTAATCCTGGATTGCGTGCTGCCGGCCCCGAATCTGGAAAACCAAACATCCTTTTCATCCTCGCCGATGACCTGGGCTGGGCGGACGTGAGTTATCACGGCGGCGAAATCAAAACGCCGAACCTTGACAAGCTCGCCGCATCCGGCGTGCGGCTTGAACAATTTTACGTGCAGCCAGTCTGTTCGCCCACGCGCGCGGCTCTGTTGACCGGCCGATATCCGATGCGGCACGGGTTGCAGGTCGGCGTCGTGCGGCCTTGGGCACAGTACGGCCTTCCGCTTGAAGAACGCACGCTGCCACAAGCGTTGAAGGAGGCCGGCTACATCACAGCCATCTGCGGCAAATGGCACCTGGGCCACTTCGAGCCGGCTTATTTGCCGACGCGTCGGGGGTTCGACCACCAGTACGGCCATTACAACGGCGCTCTAGATTATTTCACTCATGTTCGCGACGGCGGGTTTGATTGGCATCGTGACGACAAGGTCTCGCGGGACGAAGGTTACACCACGCATCTCCTCGCGAAAGAGTGCGAGCGGCTCATCGCGGCGCACGACCTGGCCAAGCCGCTTTTCCTCTACGTCCCTTTCAACGCCGTGCACGCCCCGCATCAAGTGCCCGAAAAATATGCCGAGCCATACGCGCACCTCAAAGGGCCGCGCCGGACTTATGCCGGCATGGTTGCGGCGATGGACGAAGCGATTGGTCAAATCGTTGGTGCGCTGGAGAAACGCGGCCTGAGGAAGAATACGCTGATTTTCTTTTGCAGCGACAATGGCGGGCCGCAACCCGGCGTCGTCACCAGCAACGGCCCCCTGCGCGCGAGCAAAGGCACGCTTTACGAAGGCGGCATTCGCGTGCCTGCCCTGGCCGTCTGGGACGGCAAACTCAAGCCCGGCACAGTTTGCAACGAACCGCTCCACATTGTGGATTGGTATCCCACGTTGCTAAAGCTTGCGGGAGTTTCGCTGACTCAGAAGCTCCCGCTCGATGGCCGCGACCTCTGGCCGACTCTGGCCGAGGGGAAATCCACACCGCACGAAGAAATCCTTCACAACCTGACGCCGGCCGCCGGTGCGATCCGCCGCGGGGATTGGAAACTTGTGCTGAACGGTGCTCGCGGCACGGCCGAGCCGGAAGCGAAACCCGAAGGCGGGCAGGGCAGGGCCGGTGGGAGAGTTGGTAAACCCCAGGGGAGAGGCCGTGCCAACCCGCGAGCAGAGCTGTTCAACCTCGCGCAAGATCCGAACGAGAAAACTGATTTGTCCGAGCAGTTCCCGGACAAACTCAAGGAACTTCGGGAGCGTCTGGACTTTTACGCCAGGCAAGCCGTGCCGCCCAAAAGCGCCCCGCGCGCGCCAAACTTTAAGTCGCCCAAAGTTTGGGGTCAGAAGGACGAAGAGTAGGGAGGCATCCTGTCAATTGATGAAATCCATTCCAAATCAGATTTGCAGAATTGCGATGATTCTCCTCGTAGCGGGAAACGATTTGCTGCTTCTGGCCGCCGACCGGCCCAATATTCTGCTCGTCCTTTCCGACGACCACAGTGCCGCGCACGTCGGGTGCTACGGGAACAAGGACATCAAGACGCCGAACCTCGACCGCTTCGCCGCGCAAGGCATGCGCTTCGACCGCGCTTACGTCACGTGCCCGCAATGCGTGCCGTCGCGAGCTTCCCTGATGACCGGCCAGTCGCCGGTGCGCATCGCGATGACCCGCTTCTCCGCGCCGTTACCAGCAGACGTGATCACTTACCCGGAGCTGTTGCGGGCACAGGGCTACTTCACCGGAGTGGCGGGCCGCACGTATCATCTAGATGGCTCGCAATCGCCGCCTGAGTCCCGAAGCGTGTTTGATGCGCGTGAGCTGCGCACCTTTCACAAACGTCTCGATTTCGTGAAGACGGCCGGGAACGGTCCGGCGATTTTATCCCAATTCCGAGAATTCCTGGAGCTCGCTCCCAAATCCAAACCGTTTTTTCTCCAGCTTTGCTTCAGTGATCCGCATCGCCCGCTCGATCGAAACGCCATCCCGCAACCACACGATCCGGCGAAGCTGAGGTTGCCGCCACATTATCCGGACACGCCCGGTGTCCGGGACGATTTCGCGAGATACTACGACGAAATCGCGCGTTTTGACGGCGACTTTGGACGCGTGCTGGAGGAACTCGAAAAGCGCGGCCTGGTGGCAAATACGCTCGTGGTCTTCATGGGCGACAACGGCGCCTCGCAATTTCGCGGCAAAGGGACGCTTTACGAATTTGGCGTGCGCGTCCCGCTGATCGCGCGTTGGCCGGGCCATGTGAAACCGGGTTCAACGACGGCGGAATTGATCTCCGGCGAAGATCTGGCGCCCACGTTCCTGCAAGCGGTCGGAGTCGCCGCGGCGAACGAGATGACCGGCCGGAGCTTTCTGAAGCTGCTGGCGGGCCAGCCCGTCGAGAGCCGAAAATATGTGTTCGCCGAGCGCGGCGCCCATGGTTCAGGCCTGCCGAATAATTCCGCCGCCTTCGATCTCGGGCGCTGTGTGATTACGAAAACGCACAAGCTCATCTACACGGCTCTCTGGCAGCTTCCCTATTGGCCGGTCGATTTCGCGGGCGACGCGTTTTGGAAGGAGCTTCAACAGATGCACCAGGACGGCAAGCTGGACTCCAAGCTGGACCGCCTCTACTTCTCGCCGGCGCGTCCCATGTTCGAGTTGTACGATCTGGTCAATGACCCGAACGAATTCAATAATCTCATCGGCAAACCTGAAGCCGCCGACATCCAAGGGGAGTTGAAGGCTGCGCTTCAAGAATGGATGATTTTGCAACGCGATTACCTGCCTTTGCCGGTCCCGCCGCCGCCACGCCAACGCGTCCGCTAGAACACTGCCTGCGCTCCCGCCCATAACTCGACGGGTTTCATCGTCCAGTTGACACGCCACCCGCCGTCACTAGATTGCGCGTCGATGTCGAAACGGTCCGATGCTTCTGTGATCCGCCTTCGAGGCGTTCGTCACAACAATCTGAAGAATTTCGACCTCGATCTGCCCGCCGGACGATTGATCGTCGTCACCGGGCCGAGCGGATCGGGGAAAAGTTCGTTGGCGTTCGATACGCTCTACGCCGAAGGCCAGCGGCGCTACATCGAAACCTTCTCGCCTTACGCCCGGCAGTTCTTCGATCGGATGGACAAACCCCGCGTGGACAGCATCGAAGGGATTCCCCCCGCCATCGCGATCGAGCAGCGAAACACCGTCAAGACCACTCGTTCCACCGTCGGCACGATCACGGAGGTTTGCGACTACATGAAATTTGTCTGGTCGCACCTGGCGCAATTGTATTGCCGGCAGTGCGGGCGTTCGGTTCGGAAAGATTCGCCGGAGCTAGTTTGGGAAACCTTACTGGCTTGTGCATCCCACAAATCCACTCCTTCACTTCCCCACGAACCCACCCCTTTACCCCTCCCAGGAGGGAAACTCGAAACCGGCGCGACAAAGGAAGCTCCCCTCGTAGGAGGGGTCGAGGGTGGATCTGTCGCCAGTCCTTGCGAAGCGTTAATCGCATTCGAACTCGATCTCTCGGAGAAGATTTCGTTGGTGGACTCGCTGGCTTTGGTCGCCAAACAAGGGTATCACCGGCTGCTGTGGCGAAGGCCTGAAGCCTCTGATCCCGTGCCGGACATCGTGAGGGTGGAGGAAGCCGCCTCGCGCTTGGAGAGCGGTGCACTGAAACGGCTCACGGTTCTCCAGGATCGGCTCGTCTTGGCGGCGTCGAATCGTTCCCGATTCATCGAGGGCTGCGAGCAAGCCTACCATTTTGGCCGAGGCAAGTTGGTTGTCTTTCCGTTGAGCGGCGGGGCGCCTCAACGTTTTTCCAACCGCGTCCACTGTGCGCAGTGCGACCTCGAATACCGCGAACCGGCGCCGGCCCTTTTCAGCTTCAATCATCCGCTCGGCGCGTGCCCAACCTGCCGGGGCTTCGGACGCACCATCACGATTGATTACGACCTGGCGATTCCGGATCGATCGCTTTCGCTGGTGCGCGGCGCGGTCAAGCCCTGGCAAAGCGGCATGTCGGCCGAATGCCAGGAGGACCTGATGAAGTTCTGCAAGTTGCGGAAAGTTCCGACCGATGTCCCCTTCCGGGACCTTCCGCAAAAATGGCAGGACTGGGTGTTGAATGGAGATCCGGACTATGGCAAAGGCGCGGAGCACGAGTGGCCGCGAGCCTGGTACGGGATCAAAGGCTACTTCCGCTGGCTCGAATCGCGGTCGTATAAAATGCACGTGCGTGTGCTCCTTTCCCGTTACCGCGCTTACCGCACTTGCGCGGATTGTCGCGGCCAGAGATTTCAGTCCGAGGCGCTGAACTTCAAACTTGCGGATCACTCCGGCCATTTGATCACGCTCGCGGATTTTTACCAATTGGCGGTCTCCAGCGCGCTTCACGTTGTCGAAACGCTGGCGGCGCGCCGGAGGAATCCCAAATCTTCGGACCCGCTTTTCGTGAGCCTGAACGAGGTGCGCGCCCGGCTCAAATACCTTGATGAAGTCGGTCTTGGCTATCTGACGCTGGATCGGGCGACCCGGACGCTTTCCGGCGGCGAGACCGAGCGCGTGAGCCTGACGACGTGCCTCGGCTCCGGGTTGGTCAACACGTTGTTTGTGCTGGATGAACCGAGTGTCGGCCTTCATGCCCGCGACACGGCGCGTCTCGTGGAAATCCTGAAACGCCTGCGCGACGCCGGAAACACCGTCGTCGTTGTCGAGCACGAAGCGAGCGTCATGCGCGCGGCGGATCAAATCGTTGATCTCGGCCCCGGCCACGGCGAAACCGGCGGGCAAGTCGTCTTTCAAGGGACATTCGACTCCATTCGCAAGACGAGCGGATCGCTCACGGGCGCGTATCTGAGCGGGCACCGGAAAATTGAGATTCCGCCGCGCCGGAAGGTTTTGCCGCCGCAGAAGAAACTGCTTCTGTCGCGCGCCACTTTGCACAATCTGAAAAATCTCGCCGTCAAGATTCCTTTGGAACGCCAGGTGTGCATCACGGGCGTCAGCGGTTCGGGCAAGACGACGTTGATCCGGGGCGTTCTTTTGCCGGCGTTGCAGGCGAAATTGAGAAGCCAGGAGTCAGTGATCAGTAGGCAGAGGTCAGTAATCAGAGAACAGAGGGCGGCTTCTCAAGGAGAAAACAACGCTGCGGAAGGGGAGGAGAGTGAGGACGGGTTGAGCTCTGCCTCCGGTTTCCAGATTTCTGCGGCACAGCTTTTGGGCGCCGAACATCTGGGGCGCGTGGTGCTCGTGGATCAGTCCCCGATTGGCAAAACGCCGCGCTCGACGCCGGCGGTCTATACGGGCGCATTCGATCATGTCCGCGAACTTTTCGCGCGGACAGAGATCGCTCGCCGGCGCGGATTGAAAGCCAGCGCGTTTAGTTTCAACTCACGCGAAGGCCAGTGCGAACGCTGCCGGGGGGCGGGCTTCGAAAAGATCGAAATGCAATTCCTCAGCGACGTCTTCATTCGCTGTCCGGAATGCGCCGGCCGGCGTTACCGGGGACACATTCTCCAAGTCAGGCTGAACCCGGCCCCTCCCGAGAGGGGAGCATTGTTGGAAGCACAGACTTCAAGTTCCCCTCTTGGGAGGGGTGAAGGGGTGGGTTCAGGGAAAGCTGCCAAGATTTCAAAATCACGAATTGGGACCATGAACCTACAGGAATCCCCCTCACCCGTCCTGCGGACACCCTCTCCTCCAGTGGGGGAGAGGGAAAGGGTGAGGGGGATCGGTTCATGGAAAAGAGAATCGCTTCTATCCTGGAGCATTGCCGATTTTCTGGAGGCAACGGTCGAGGACGGAGTCCAATTCTTGACGGCGTTCCAGGATTCTGCCGCCGCTCGCCAGGCCGCATCCAAGCTCAAGCTTCTGGAGGAAGTGGGCCTGGGTTATCTGCGATTGGGCCAACCGATCAACACGCTTTCCGGCGGTGAATGCCAGCGCCTGAAGTTGGTGAGCCACCTGGCCGAGTTCACCGAGGCCAATACGCTGGAGAACAAGCCGACGCTGTTCCTTTTCGATGAGCCGACGACCGGATTGCACTTCGAAGACATCGCGGTCCTGCTGCGGGTGTTTCATCGCCTCGTCGAGTCCGGACACTCGGTCGTGATCATCGAACACAATCTGGACGTCATCAAATGCGCGGACTGGATCATCGATCTGGGACCGGACGCGGGCGAAGAAGGCGGGCGGATCGTGGTGGAAGGGACGCCGGAGCAAGTGGCGGCTTGCGCCACCAGTCACACCGGGCACGCGCTGCGCGAGATGCTTGAGAAAAAGTAGGGCAGGCTTCCAGCCTGCCGATTCAATGGGCATCCTGGCCCCGATCGTTTGATGCGGCAGGATGCCACCCGAACTGGCAGACAAGATGCCTGCCCTACTCTCCAAGCAGCTTCTTCAACTGATCCCGCGCGGACGCTTCCCGAGGGTTCGCATCCGACTTCGCGACAAAGACTCGTTTGGCCATCTCGAAATACTCGCAAAAGTTCGCGGCATGCTTCTCGGCCACGGGGTCCGCGCGCCGATCGCGGCATTGATGCGCGAGCTTGGGATCATAGCTGATGCAGTTCAAACAGACTTTGAGATCGGACCCGCAGCGGTGGCACGAATCGCCGCGTCCCGGCTGGCCCGAGAGCGTCCATTCCCAGCCGCAGTTATGACAGTGGCGTGTCATGGCCGCAGTTTAGTCGAGGGAGCCTGAATCAAAAGTCGAAAAATCTCGGCGAAGCTCTCAGGGGTTTGGTGTCCACGCTTTAGCGTGCTTTTTGTGCCTGCGAACACCCAAAGGGTGGACACCAAACTCTCGACCTCGCCAAAATGAGAACTGCTGTGCAACCCAGGGCCGGCCTTGACGGAGCGACCGGCTGCGCCCACGATGCAGCGCCATGAACTTCCCCCTGCGTTCCGTTCGTTTCCTGGCGTGCGGTCTCATTCTCTCGATCCCGGTCGTTGCAGCACCGCCTGAACCGATTTTCGGTTTCAGTCCCGCCGCCGCGGAACGCCAACGGGCGCTGGAAAGGAAATTCGATGCGCAACTCGACCCGGCGCTGCTGTCGGAATGGATGAAACGCTTGGCCGCGAAACCGAACCACGTCGGTTCCACGCATGTGAAGGAGAATGCCGACTTTATCGCCGCGCAATTCCGTTCGTGGGGATTCGAAACCGAAATCGAAACGTTCCAGGTATTGTTTCCCACGCCGAAGAAGCGAATCCTGCGAATGGTCCACCCGGAAGCCTTCCAAGCCCGCCTCGAAGAGCCCGCCTTGCCGGAAGACTCATCCTCCTCTCTTCGCGCGGAGATGTTGCCCACTTACAACGCCTATTCCGTGGACGGCGATGTGACCGCACCGCTGGTCTATGTGAATTACGGTGTGCCGAAGGACTATGAGATTTTGCAACAAAAAGGCGTCGATGTGAAGGGCAAGATCGTGATCGCGCGCTACGGCGCCTCCTGGCGCGGCATCAAACCCAAAGTGGCCGCCGAGCACGGAGCGGTGGGTTGCATCATTTACTCGGATCCGCGCGACGATGGGTACGTCCAGGGCGATGTTTATCCCAAAGGCGCGTGGCGAAATGAACACGGCGCCCAACGCGGATCGGTCGCGGACATGCCGCTCTACGCCGGCGATCCGTCCACGCCCTTCGCGGGGTCCGTCGCAGGTGTGAAACGGCTTCCGCTCAAGGAAATTCCCACGCTGACCAAAATCCCGGTCCTGCCGATCTCCTACGCGGATGCGCTCCCGCTTTTGAAAGCGCTCGAAGGTCCCGTGGCGCCGGACGAATGGCGCGGGGGTTTGCCGATCACGTATCACCTCGGACCGGGACCGGCGCAAATTCATCTGCACCTCGAATTCGATTGGAAGATCGTCCCGGCATTCAACGTCGTGGCCAGACTCCGCGGCCAGGAGCGCCCGGACCAATGGATCATCCGGGGCAATCATCACGACGCGTGGGTTTTTGGCGCCGAGGATCCGCTCAGTGGATTGGTCGCGTTGATGGCGGAAGCCCGATCCATTGGATTACTGGCCAAGGAAGGCTGGGCGCCAAAGCGCACGCTCATCTTCACAGCGTGGGACGCGGAGGAACCGGGGCTTCTGGGTTCGTCCGAATGGGTTGAAACGCACGCCCGGGAGCTCCGTGAGCACGCCGCGATCTACATCAACTCCGACAACAGCGGGCGCGGCTTCCTGCGCGTCGGCGGTTCGCACACGCTGGAAAAATGGATCAACGGCATCGCGCGCGACGTGATCGATCCGCAGAGAGGCATTCCGGTCGGCGAACGGCTGCGGGCTTTCCGCTTGATCAACGGCGCCGCGGAAGACCGGCGGGACGCGCAAAGTCGCGCGGACCTCCGCATTGGAGCGCTCGGCTCCGGCTCGGATTACACGCCCTTCCTTCAGCATTTGGGCATCGCTTCGCTCGATATCCGGTATCAGGGCGAGAATCGCGGCGGGTCTTACCATTCCATCTACGACTCGTTCGATCACTACGTCCGGTTCGGCGATCCCGGCTTTCAATACGGAATCGCTCTGGCCAAAACCGCTGGCCGCGCCATCCTCCGCAGCGCAGAGGCCAGCGTCCTGCCCTTCGAGTTTTCCAACTTTGTGGAGACCGTCCAACGTTATGCAACCGAAGTCGCGAAACTCGCGGACGACCTGCGCGAGGAAACGCAGCGGCACAACCGCCTGGTCGAGCAGCGCCAGTTCGAGAAGGCGGCGGACCCGCGCGAGACATTCGTGGCGCCGCGCCCAAAAGCTCCCGTGCCGCATTTCAATTTTTCGCCGCTGCCAAATGCCCTGGACCGATTGGAGACGGCCGCGCGCCAGTTCCAATCCGCTCTTCAAATGCGCATCCAGACCGAATGGCAACTGGATTCAAAAGCCGAAGCCAAACTGGATCATCTACTCAAGCAGATCGAACCCGCGCTGACTTCGGACGAAGGCTTGCCGCGCCGGCCTTGGTATCGACACCTTATCTATGCTCCTGGAGCTTACACCGGCTACGGCGTCAAAACGCTGCCTGGAATTCGGGAGGCCATCGAGGAGCGCCGCTGGGAGGAAGTGGAACCGCAAACCGTTCGCGTGGCTCAGGCGCTGGAACGATGCGCGCAAATTCTGGATCGGGCGCGAACCGACGTGCTCGCGAGTGCACGGGAGTGAACTGCTCCAGAAGGCAACAGAGGTAACGGAGATTCAGACCGTGGGTAGCTCTGATCATTCTGCCTCCTTTCCTCCATGACCCGGTAAGGACGGATTCCGCTCCGTCCCTGACTTTACTCAGCGATCGAGGGGGCCATATCAGGGACGCGGTGGAACGGTCCTTACCTGTTCATGGTCGATGGGCACGACTCGAAGGCCGTGGAAATTCTCCAAGACTCGTTCAGTCCCGTTTCCTCCGTTATCTCCGTTGCCTCGTGTTAAACTCTCCACTCTTCCAAAGTTCACCGTCCGGGCTTATTCCCGGCTCGGCCACGCCCCGGCCGGATAGCGGTTTCTGGCGGATCCGGCGCCGACACTTTCAATTGAGCTCGCAGACGAGCCAGTTCCTTCTCCAATTCTTTTTGTGCCGCCGCGTATTCCGGCGCGCCGTAAACGCTCTTGAGCTCGCGCGGGTCCGACTTTAGGTCGAAGAGTTCCCAGTAATCGAACTCCGGTTCGTAGAAATGGAGCAGCTTGTAGCGTTCGGTGATCACGCCGTAATGGCGCGCGACGCTGTGGACGGCCGGATGCTCATAATAGTGATAGTAAAAGCTCTTGCGCCAATCCGCCGGTGTCCGGCCTTTGAGAATCGGCGCCAGACTGCGTCCCTGCATCTCGCTCGGAATCTCCACGCCTGCCGCCTCCAAAAACGTCTCGCCAAAATCCAAATTGGAAACGAGGTCCTGGTTGACGCTCCCGGGCTTCGTCACGCCAGGCCAGCGCACGAGCAATGGTGTGCGGAGCGATTCCTCAAAAATCCACCGTTTATCGAACCATCCGTGTTCACCGAGATAGAATCCCTGGTCGGAGGAATAGACCACGAGAGTGTTCTTGTCCAAACCGGTTTCTTTCAGGTAATCGAGCAGCCGGCCCACGCTCTCGTCCACGGACCGGATGCAGCCGAGGTAATCGTGCAGGTAACGGTTGTATTTCCAGCGAATCAAATCCTTTCCCTGCAGGTTGGCCTTGCGGAATTCCTCGTTGCGCGGTTCGTAGTAAGCGTCCCACGCCTTGCGTTGCTCCGGAGTGAGCGCTGCCGGCGCGGTGAGTTTCAAATCGCGTGGCGTCATCGTGCGGGCGATTGTCATGTCCTGTTCGCGCTCCGCTTTGCCTCGGCCTGAGTAATCGTCGAAGAGTGTCTCCGGCTCCGGATATTTGCGGTCGCCGTCGTGGTTGAGGTATTTCAGATTGGGCTCCCACTCGCGATGCGGCGCTTTGTGCTGGGCCATCATAAGAAAGGGCTTGCTCGGGTCGCGCTTGTTCTTCAGCCAATCGAGCGCTTGATCCGTAATGATGTCCGTAACGTAGCCCTCGTGTTTCACGCGCTCACCGTTGCGGATCATGGGCGGATTGTAGTACTGGCCCTGGCCGGGGAGGATTTCCCAGTAATCGAAGCCGGTCGGATTGGACACCAGGTGCCACTTCCCGACGATGGCCGTCTGGTAGCCGGCTTTTTGGAGCAGCTTGGGAAACGTCGTCTGCGCCCCATCGAAGCGGCTGTTGGTGTTGTTGTAAAATCCGTTCGCGTGGGAATATTTTCCGGTGAGAATCGTCGCGCGGCTGGGACCGCAAATGGAATTCGGCACCAGGCAACGATTGAAACGCACTCCCTCCCGGGCGATTCGATCCAGGTTGGGCGTCTGGATCAGCCTCGAATCGTAAGCGCTGATCGCTTGATACGCGTGATCATCGGAAAAGATGAAGAGGATGTTTGGGCGCTGCGTTTCGGCGGCGTGGTTGGAATGGAAGCTAGCGCAAAGCAGATGCAAGGCCGCGCAAATGCTAATACGGGGTCGGTTCATGGGATTATTCATAACATAGTGACGGGTGACGGGCGATTACGCGGCAATATTCTCTGGATGGAGCCCAGCTCTTCTCCAATCCGCGGTCAACGAAGAAGCCGACCGATGAAGAGGAGCGCGCCGCCGACTTTCGACTGGAACCGCATCAGGATCGCGCTCCTCGCCATTCGGTCCGGCGATTGGTTAGCCGGGCGTCCGTTCAGGCTGAGTGTAGCCATATCACGAGGTAGATTTGGCACCTTGACCGAGCGGAGCGACCGCTGCCGACAACGCGCTCAAGTCGTGTCTGATGATCTTCCTAAATCCATCCACGTTAAAACCCAGACGCTCAGCGGCCGTTCGTCTCCAGCGATTCTGTTTAGCTGCCCTCTGTTCGTGTTCTCCAGGAATCCGGATGGCGTCGCAGATCCATAACGCCGGAAATCACGACTTCATAAGTCACTTGCCGTGTTGTTCTCGCAGTTGCTGGAACATTGCCGGGCCCTCGAGCGTCTGAAGCTCTCCGCGCAAGAATGCCTGGTATCGATCGTCGGCCTCGTGCGCGCAAGCGCTCTCAGCTTCGCGTACAACTTCGTCATCCAGACTGCCACCCTCCGCGTCAGCCAACAGTGCCCGCTCATGCTGCGGCAGCTTCAGCGCCTCGCGCTCCAAAATCGCCCGATCCATGGCAAAACGATATTACGCACGTGACCAAAGGCAAGAACAGGTTGTGCGGTGGGCAGCTAACTTGTTCGGCCGCTCTCTCTCAATCTCTTGTTCCTGTCTCACAAAATGGTCACGACGTACGGAGTTTTCCTGAACTAAACTACGTGGACTTCTGTGCCTTCGCGGACCGGGACAGCTACCGGCCACCTGAGGGCAACTCCCGCTTCAATACGGCTGCGAGGCTGGCCTTGATCTCAGGCGGGCCTTTAAGATAACCGAGTGAGCCGAGAAACTCGTCAGCCTTGCGCACAGTAGCTTCGTGCCACGGCGGCCGGTTGAAGAAACCGTGGCCCATCTTCTCCGCGGTCCACAATTCACCGCGGCTTCCTTGCGCCTCTGCCTTGCGGCAGAATTCGCGACTGACCTCCAGAAACTGCCGATCTTCCGTGCCAAAGAAGAAGATCGCTGGCGGCTCGTTCTTCTCCGGCGTATTTAACGCCGCGACCTGCGCATACACAAGAGCCGGCTCTTCAGCGACGCGCCCGACAATGAACGTCTCTAGTTCCCCTATGGCGGGATTGAACAAGATCGTGGCGCACGGACGGGGAGAGATGCGGACATCGTCATCCTTGGCGTCAGGGCCTTTCTCGCGCGCCACCAGCAGCGCCAATGTGCCGCCCGCCGACCCGCCTGAGGCGATCACTTTCTCAGGATCGATCCCGATCTCAGTTGCATGGCCCTTGATCCAACGCATGGCACTGCGGGCGTCCTCTGCGCATTTGTCAATGAGCGTGCCGTGCGTGTTTTTTAGGCGATACTCCGCGCTGGCACAGACCAATCCACGCGAGGCAAAATACTCTGCCTTCGCGTAGAATTGTCTGGGGGAACCGGACTGAAACACGCCGCCATGCCAAAACACCAGAGCGGGACGCTTGTCGCGCGGAGACCAGTCCCTTGGAAAATAAAAATGCAACTTCAGTTCACCTTGGGGCGTCGTCTTGAAAACCAATACCTTCTCGGGTGAGGTTGAAGCCGGGTTCCGATTCGGCGCATCTGCGGCGTGGGCCACTAGCAGGACTATTCCCACTAACACGACACCAACTACAGCCGCCATTCTATTCCTGATTGTCATAATGTGTTTACTGTTTCTGTTCTGCTCTTCCATACACCTTCGCTGCGCCACGCGACCACCATGCACGCGGCGGCCCACACAACCACAATGCGCCTCGGCCGAACGAGCTCACCGACAGCCGCCCGGCCGTGAACGCTGGCTGACAATCCGACGTTCGACAGCCCCAACGCACTGGCTCGCGCCGACGCGGGCGGCGGTTCGGTGGAGCGCATTGCGTTCAGGGCGGTCGATCAAGCGGGGGCTCTCCACGACCCAACAACCGATACGACCCGGTTCCGCCTGGTCCAAGGAGCGCCCATCAAGCCGGCCAAGCGGGCGACTCATCCCCAGAACCGAAAGCGGCCCGAGAATCGAATTTCCGCCGCGCGGCGGAAATCTCAAGCACAACCGTCCGCCATGCATAATCTTCACCGAACGACCACCGACAGCCACCCGGCGGTGAACGTCGGCAGACAATCCGACGCTGGACAAGCAGGGCGCATCGGCTCGCGCCGACGCTGGCGGCTGTTCGGTGGAGCGACTGTTAGGCATTTTGGCGCTCATCAGGAACTCGAGCGCTTGGGCTCGATCGCGGGGGCGAGGACGAGGCGGAAACCAATGCACCCGTCGTGGTATTCCTGCGCGATCCCATAACGAAACCACACGGTGCAATGGATGTCCCAATTGTGATGACATCCGCCGCGGAGTCGTCGGTCCGTGCCTTGGCCCAGCCACGGTGCTCCGTCGCGCGGGATCGTGTTACTGTAACGTCGTCGATGCACTCATCCTGACACCACTCCCAGACGTTGCCGCACATGTCATAGAGGCCAAGTTGATTCGCGGCCTTAGTCGCCACCGGATGAGTGTGCGTAGGGCTACCTCGCGGGAAACGGCCCATGAAGCGCCAACCGAGCCGCCAACCGAGGAGCCGGCAGACGAGACGGCGCGCCCGGGAAAACCGAGGCCCGTACCAGGCGACCTTGTCGATGTCGCTGCTCCCGCTGAACGCGAATCCATCCGTCCAGTGGCGGCCGCCACGCGCCGCGTACTCCCACTCGGTCTCCGACGGAAGGCGAAAGCACAGCGTCTCGTCACCCCCGGAAACTGCCCGGAGTATCTCGCTCGCATTGATGTGGTGAATAAAGCCGCCTGGACCAGTGATCTGATCCCACGACACGTTTGTGACCGGATGGCGAGGCTCGTCTCG
>JACPRI010000429.1 GCA_016190065.1 Verrucomicrobiota bacterium | reverse complement strand
TGCGTTGCGGCGCAGCCGACTTAACGTGGTCGCGGCAGCGCCTGGCGGCGCAGCAGGGCTGCCCTACCAGCGTCGTCCGTGCGCACGGTTCGGCGCTTCGCTCAACAACTTCATGCTTCCTTTTTAGCCTTTGATTCCTAATGTTTGCCCGAATCCTGAATAGCGATGAGCACTGTTTCTCCCGAAGCCTTGTCCGGAATCGCGAACCAGCTTCGCATCCACTCGATTGCGTCCACCACCGCCGCCGGCAGCGGCCATCCGACCTCCTGCTGCTCGGGCGCCGACGTGATGGCGGCGCTGTTCTTCGGCCACATGCGGTACGACCCCAAGAACCCGCGTCATCCCAATAACGATCGCTTCGTGCTCTCCAAAGGCCACGCCGCTCCCCTGCTCTACGCCGCTTGGGCGGAGACCGGCCTTTTCCCGGCTTCGGAGCTGCTCAAACTCCGCCAGCTTGGCCATGACCTCGAAGGCCATCCCACCCCGCGCCTGCCTTTCGTCGATGTCGCCACTGGTTCCCTGGGCCAGGGCTTGAGCGTCGGCGTCGGCATCGCCCTCTGCGCCCGGCTCGATCAACTCGATTACCGCACTTACGTCCTGCTGGGAGACGGCGAGTGCGCCGAAGGCAGCGTGTGGGAAGCGGCGTCTCTGGCGGGAATCCATAAGCTCAATAATCTTGTCGCCATCGTCGATGTCAATCGCCTTGGCCAAAGCCAGGCCACCGCATTCGGTCATGACGTGGAAATCTACCGCAGCCGCTTTGCGGCGTTCGGCTGGCGTGCGGTCGCGATTGACGGGCATAACATGGCTGAGATTCTTAAGGTGCTCGGCACCGCCGGACAAGGTGAGCAGCCCCTGGCGATTCTGGCCAAGACGCTCAAAGGCGCCGGGACTTTCGCGCAGGACAAGGACGCCTGGCACGGCAAAGCGCTTTCCAAGGACGAGGCCGCTCAAGCCATCGCCGCCTTGCAGCCCAAGGCCAAAACCGGTGTGGGCACTCCGATTCCAGCTCCCAGCAACTTGCCCCTTCCGAAAAACGAACCGCCGTCCGCCTACCCGCCGATCCATTACAAGCTGGGCGATCTTGTGGCGACGCGCGAAGCGTATGGCAACGCCCTGGTCCGCCTCGGCGAAGCGGACTCGCGCATCGTCGCGGTAGATGGCGACACCAAGAATTCGACGTTTTCGGAGAAGTTCCTGAAAAAATTCCCAAGCCGATTCGTGGAATGCTTCATTGCGGAGCAAAACATGGTTGGCGTGGCGATCGGTTTCGGCACGCGCGGGAAAGTCCCGTTCGCGTCCACCTTCGCGGCTTTCTTCACGCGCGCGGCGGACCAAATCCGCATGGCGGGCCACTCGATGGCCAACCTCAAACTGGCCGGCTCGCACGTCGGCGTGAGTATCGGTGAAGACGGCGGTTCGCAGATGGGATTGGAGGATTTGGCGCTGATGCGCACCGTCGGCGGCAGCGTCGTGCTGTATCCGAGCGATGCGGTCTCGACCGAGAAACTCGTCGAACAAATAGCGCTGGCCCGAGGCATCGCGTACTTGCGGACGTCCCGGCCGAAAACTCCGGTTATTTACAAGAATGACGAGGCGTTCTCGATCGGCGGCGCGAAGGTGCTTCGTCAGTCGCCGAACGACCACGTGACCGTTGTGGCGGCGGGGGTCACGCTGTTCGAGGCGTTGAAAGCGGCCGATCGCCTGGCGGCGCAAGGAATTGCCGTCACGGTGATCGACGCCTTCAGCATCAAGCCGCTCGGCGCGGAGATCATTCGGTCCGCCGCCCAGAAAACTGACAACCTGGTTCTAACCGTCGAAGATCATTATCCGCAAGGCGGTCTGGGCGATGCGGTGGCGGGCAAGTTGAGCGCCCACGGGATTCGAGTTCATAAACTCGCCGTGATGGAATTGCCGCGCTCGGGCAAACCCGAGGAGCTGCTTGCGAAATTCGGCATCGACGCCCCTGCGATCGTGAACAAAGTCAAAGCCATCGCCGGCCAAAAAACGTAGGGCAGGCTTCCAGCCGGACGGTTGCGCAGGTAAGGACGCGTTCCACCGCGTCCCATTTATTGCCTGGGGACACAGATAGATCGGAAAGGGCGCGGTGGGAACTCAGGAGGCCTCAGGTTGCCCGCCGTTCGACTTCGGTTGAAAGAACGGCCTCCGGAGAATATCAGGGACGCGGTGGAACGCGTCCTTACCGTGCTACGGCCCGGCTGGAAGCCTGCCGGCGCTATTTCACCGGCACCCACCCCTTTCCGGGGATGAATTCGCGGCTGCCCGGATTTGATTTGCAACCAATCGCCGCCACCATCGTCATAAGCAACAGGATCAACAATACGCATTTGGACATGCCGGAATGTTAATCACAATTGTCAGACGGGCAAGCCTGGGGCAAAGTAAGGACGCCGCAGGCGTGAGAAGAAATGGCTGAGACATTCAAATCTCTGAAAGGCCAGTTGCTGCTGGACAGCGGCATGCTGAACGGGTCTTTCTTCCATCGAACCGTCGTCCTGATTTGCCAGCACGATTCGGAGGGCGCGTTCGGCCTGGTCATCAACCGCTCCAGCGAAAATAAGGTCGGAGAAATGCTCGTCGCGGATCTTCCCAATCCCCTCAAGGAACAGTCGCTTTACCTGGGCGGCCCAGTCCAGCCCACGGCGTTGAGTTACCTCCACTCCGACAGCTTTCTGCCTCAGGCGAACGTCATTTCAAATCTCAACCTGGGACATTCACTCGACTCGCTGGTGGAAATCGGCGAATCCTTTTCCCCGAGCCAACAAGTCCGCATTTACGCCGGATACGCCGGCTGGGGACCGGGACAACTGGACGACGAGATGAAGCGCAAGGCCTGGTTGACCCACCCAGCGTCCATCGAAGCGGTTTTCACCAACGAGCCCGCCATTCTCTGGCGCAGCATCGTCAGCCAGAAGAAGGGCGTGCAGTTCAAGCTCCTCTCCCAAATGCCCGACGATCTGTCGTGGAATTGACGCAGGTCTTGAAATGCGACGAAGACTGGCCCGGTTTCACAAAAAAATCTCGCCCCGGAAATCCATTCTTCGTGCGCAAACTCTCAAGCGGGCAGTCGTCGCGTCGTTCAGGGTCGGTGAATCACTCCTCGCCGTCGTAGTAATCCACGCTGGATTTGCGAAGAAAAACTTGCCGCGGCCCAGCGGCCAGCCCCATTTCGTGGAATCAGGTATAGAGAGCGCGATTTGCTTTGGCCAGACAATCGGTGATCGCGGCAGCGTGCAAATCCGCCATTCAGAAAACCGCCAATCGGCGCTCCGCAGCGATGGCTGCGCTTTTCAAGACTAATCTGCGCCCCCCAGCAGGCAATGTCATCCATTTTGACCTTCACGATGTAGCTCGTTCCTCGCAACCCTTATACGCTTTGCGGTGGAATCTCATTGGGATTCTGACGTCGTAACCATTCCAGGTCGCCTCCTCTTCTCCCACGCTTTCCCAGCACGCCTGCGGCCCTGCCTGAGCTTGACTCCATGTCGAGCCGGGCATTCAATGACGCGGAGCTCCGGCTTCGCGCAACGCATGAAACTCTTTACGTCGCTCCCCCTGTTAATCGCCACCGCAGCATCAGGGATAGCTGGCGAACGAACATCGACCGTCGAGGTATTCTTGCAGGAACATTGCCTCGAATGCCACGACGCCGAGACGCAAAAGGGCGGACTGGATCTGACCGCGCTGAAATTCGACCTCGCGAACTCAACCAACTTCTCCAAGTGGGTTCTGGTGCATGACCGCGTGAATGCGGGTGAGATGCCGCCCAAGAAGAAGCCGCGTCCCGAAGCGGCGACATTGGCCGCGTTCACCAAATCCCTGTCCTCTTCGCTTGTGGCGGCCGAGCAAGCGCAACTCGCGCGCGAAGGCCGCTCGACGCAACGGCGGCTCAACCGCTACGAGTATGAGAACGCCCTACGCGACTTGCTGCACGCGCCTTGGCTGCAAGTGCGGGACTCTCTGCCCGAAGACGGCGAGGCCCATCGCTTCAATAAGATCGGCGAGGCCCTGGACGTGTCGCACGTGCAGATGGCGCGATATCTCAACGCGGCGGACTACGCGTTGCGGCAGGCCATGGCGCCGTATGCGGATCGCCCGGAGACGCGCACCGTGCGCTATTACGCGCGCGACCAGCGCAGTTACACCGGGCCGATGAGATTTTCCGTGTTCAATACTGCACCGGAACGCGCCACCTTCCCGGTGCTCGGATTCCAAGGACAGCCGGAAGTTCGGGCCGGCAAAGCGCCAATCACCGTCGGCAGCACCAACCAGGAATTGCGTGAACTGGAAGGGGTCGGAGTCGTGGCCAGCGCGTACGAGCCGATCGAGCCGAAGTTCAATCAGTTTCGAGCGCCGATGGCGGGACGTTACAAACTTCGCTTCAATGCCTATTCCGTCTGGGTCGGACCGAGCCAGAGCAACCGGTGGTTCATTCCGAATCTGGACGACATTTCCAGAGGGCGCCGCGATGAACCGGTCACCATCACCGCGGAAACTCCGCCGCGTCTGCTGCGCAAGCTCGGTGATTTCGACGTGACCCCGGAACCGTCTGTCCACGAGCTTGACGTCTGGTTGCTGGCGGGGGAAATGATCCGCCCCGACGCCGGTCGCCTCTTTCGTTCCAGGCCCGGTGCGTCGCGCTGGCAAAACCCGCTCGCGGAAAAAGACGGGCAACCCGGCGTCGTCTTCCGCTGGCTCGAGGTCGAAGGCCCTATTTATGACGAATGGCCGTCGGCTGGACACGAATTGCTCTTCGGCGATTTGCCCATGGTGAACCGCCCACTGGAGGCGAGTGCCGAAAGAAGATCCGGCGAAACCAACCGGTTCGGCCAGCGCCGATTCACGCCGCCAGCCGGCGTGGAGGTTCTGTCTCAGAAGCCCCTGCGCGATGCCGAACCATTGTTGCGCGAATTCCTGCGACGCGCCTATCGCGGCCCGGCTGGCGAGGCGGAATTGAAGCGTTTTCTCCCGGTCATCGAAAGCGCGTTGAAACTCGGAAACAACTTCACGGACGCCATGCTGGCCGCCTACACCGCTGTCCTTTCCTCGCCTGAGTTTGTTTGCCTGGAAGAAAAACCGGGACGCCTCGACGACTACGCACTGGCCTCGCGCCTCGCCTTCTTCCTTTGGAACTCGCCGCCGGATGAGGAACTCCGTCGCTCCGCCGCGAAGCACGAATTGCGCAAACCAAAGGTGCTGCGCGCGCAAACCGAACGCTTGCTCGCCGACCCGAAATCGCGGCGCTTCGTCGAAGCTTTCCTCGATTACTGGCTGGATTTGCGGAAGATCATCGCCACCGCGCCCGACTCCGGATTGTATCCCGATTATTACCTCGACGATTTGCTGACCGAGTCCGCGTTGGAGGAAACGCGCCTGTTCGTCGCCGAACTGTTGCGTTGTGATTTGCCCGTGCGCAACATTGCGTCCTCGGACTTTGCGATGCTGAACGAGCGGCTGGCCGCGCACTACGGCTTGCCGGCAGTGCAAGGCGTCGCCTTACGTAGAACGCCTTTGCCATCGGAAAGCGCGCGGGGCGGCTTGCTGACGCAGGCGGCGGTGCTCAAGGTGACTGCGAATGGCACCACCACATCGCCCGTGTTGCGCGGGGCATGGATCATGGAACGGATCCTGGGGCAGAAACCGCCGCCGCCGCCGCCAAGCGTGCCTGCGGTCGAGCCGGACATTCGCGGGGCCGTGACCATTCGCCAGCAACTCGACCAGCATCGCACGCTGGAGAGCTGCTCCGTGTGTCACGCGAAGATTGATCCGGCCGGCTTCGCTCTCGAAAACTTCGACGTGATGGGCGGCTGGCGCGACCGTTACCGGGCCGAGGGCGGCAGTACACCTGAGAAAGGCCTGGCCAAGAGCGGACAGAAATTCGCCTTCCACTACGCGCTGCCCGTCGATGCCAGCGGCGAATTACCGGACGGCCGAAAGTTCCGCGACGTGCGTGAATTCAAGCAACTGCTGCTCGCGGACGAACAGCAACTCGCCCGCAATCTGGCCCGGCAATTGGCCGTCTATGCCACCGGCGCTCCGGTGCGTTTTTCGGACCGCCAAGAGATCGAGCGCATTTTGCAGCGAGCCAGTTCCAGCCATTACGGCGTGCGCAGCCTCATTCACGAGTTGGTGCAAAGCGAATTGTTTCGGAGCAAATAGGGATCGAAGCCAAACATTCGTCCACGGGTAGCCCAGGCTTCGCGAAGTACATTTCACTCCCTCTCCTCCTCGCAGGAGGAGAGGGCCGGGGAGAGGAGGCGGTTTTGTCCAAGTTGCCCCTCTCTCCGACTCTCTCCCCACTCGTGCCTCGCGGGGAGAGAGAGAGACCTGACGAGGCATTTCGATGCCGAACTTCAGATCGGTTTTCAGAGCTTGACCGCGGATGACGCAAATGGGCGCGGATAGGGCCCTCCCTCAGAACTTCCTATCCGCGTACCCGTAATCCGTGGTCAAATTGGGTGGCGGTTTGCCGCTGAGTCCTGTCGAGGTTTCCACACCGTTTGTTGTGTGAAAT
>JACPRI010000428.1 GCA_016190065.1 Verrucomicrobiota bacterium | reverse complement strand
CGGCATCGCGCGCACGTGCCGGTCGTACTACATGCTGCAGCAAGTGCAGGCGCGCTACGGATTGAAGGCGCCGACGCGCATCGCCTATTGGGACGGCGCGCAGCTTGTCAGCGTTTCGGATGCGCTCCTGCGCGACTTGCCGCGGACGCGACGCCAATTGTTTGTGGAGTATCCCGGCGGCCTGCGTCTTTGGCTCAACGACCATCCGAAGGAGAATTGGCGCGTGCCGAGTGCGGAGCGCGGAGCGCGGAATGCGGAATTGACGCTCCCTCCGGCGGGCTGGGCGGCGACGGCGAATAAAGGAGAGCTTTTCAGCTACTCGGCATGGGACGGAACAAACCGCGTCGATTACATCCGCAGCCCTGAATACGTCTATCTCGACGGACGTGGCCGCCAGTTCGATTCGCCGGAAGCAGTGAGTGATGGCGCGCTGGCCATCCGATCACGCAGGCGGAACGAACTCGAGATCATTCATATCTCCGGCCAAAACCCGTTCGCTATTCGACGGCCGTTCAAGATTTCCGGCGCCTGCGTGGCCTGTGACGCGTTCGATGCCGAGGGTAAACGGATTTTGTCAGTGAGTTGGCGAGACATCGAAAACGAGACACGGATTGAGCCTGCACCGACGGCGCTTCGCTACGTGCTGCAGTTCAGGAAGGAAGGAAAACCATGAAATCACGAGTTGAACATCCAAATCGAGAGGGCGTGCTCCTCCGAGTCACGCGGGTCGCATCGCCATTCGTGAATGCCTGTCTGGCGCTGGCTGTTGCGCTTCTGATTGCGAACCGCAATCCTGTTCTCTCGGCCGCCGAACAGAGGACTGTTCCGTTCTTTCCTTTTTGCATCGATTGGCATGACGCCAAGAAACGTTCTTTCGAGCAACAGGCGGTCATGCTCAAAGAACTCGGTTATGCCGGCGTCGGACACATCTACCTCGAAAAAGTCGCGGAGCGGCTGAAGACGCTCGAGGACGCCGGGTTGAAGCTGTTTCAAATCACGATGATCGTCGAGGTCGGGCCGGACAAACCACCGTACGACGCTCGGTTCAAGGAAACGCTCGCGCTTGTGAAAGGCCGTCGTGTCCAGTTTTGCCTGCTCGTCAACGGCATGAAGCCGTCCGATCCGACGGTCGATCCGCACGCGGTCCAAATCCTGCGCGAGATGTCTGACCTGGCCAAAGACTCTGGCGCGCAACTCCTGCTGTATCCGCACCAGGGCTCGTGGATCGAGCGCATCGAAGACTCGGTGCGTGTCGCCGAGAAGGTGAACCGCCCGAACGTCGGCGTGATGTTCAACCTCTGTCACTGGTTGCGCGTGGACAAAAGCCGCGATTACCGGCCGCTGTTGAAACGGGCGATGCCGCGCCTCTGGGCGGTGTCGATCAACGGCGCGGACAACCTTGACGAGAAGCCCGGCTGGAGCCGCTACATCCAGCCGCTGGATTCGGGAACATTCGATGTCGCCGTGTTACTCAAGACATTGAAAGAGTTCGGTTATCAAGGCCCCATCGGCCTGCAATGTTACGGCATCGGCGGCGACGCCCGCGAACACCTTGTCCGGTCCATGGCTGCGTGGAGAGAAATGACTAAGGAGCCACGGGAATGAAGTTTGTGCACCCACTGCGACCCTCAACCATCGCAGACTCCTAAGTCGATCCGGATCGTCTGAAATCGCCGGCTCAGTCGCACACCAACTGGAAATTGGGCATGTCGGCTCGCGGCCGACGCTTCAGCAGCGCGTGGATCGGATCGAACGTTTGCCGGATCTTCAAGTAGTCCGGATCGTCGGTGGAGACGAAGACAGGTGTGCCGCACTTCTGCGTGCCGCCCGCAGCCACGGCCAGCGGGGCCGACAGGAAGTTGTTCTTCTCAGGATTCATCACCCGAGTGTAGAACTTTCGCGGAACGCCGCCTGGATGACAGGAAACACATCGTCGCGCGGCCACTTCATTCAGGGTGCTGTCCAGGTTCAGCGGCATCATGCGGCGGCTGCCCATTTGCTCTTTGTGGTTGGACGAAGAGGTGCCGTAATAGGGAACGTTCAAGTCCATCCACAGATAGACCCGGCGCCGGTCCTCGTCGGGCACATGGACCCGCGGTTTTCTGTTCGGGTCGCAATGCCCGCTGCGAATGATCTCGGCTAGTCTGCTTGCCGGGCTACCCCAGCGGCGGGGCGCAATCTCAAGGATGTTTTCTTCCGCGCCGTTGATGGTCCAGATCCATTCCACGAAAGGACTCTTGCCGCGGACGTGATTGTACTGGGCGCCGGACGGGCTGCTATTGCGCATCCAGTTCTTCTCTCCTTGCGTGCCGGTTCGGCAAAGGACGTCGTAAGAGACGTTGAAGAAATCAGTCATGTCCCCGGTCAGATCGACGCCGCCTTGCGGCTCGCGTTCGTTGTGGCACGGGATGCAATTCCGGTCCCACACCGGTTGGACGACTTCGGGATAACTGAAGCCCTTGACGCCCCAGGGAGGCGGGCGAAGTTCCTGAGGAGTGGCGGCGCCTGGCGAAAATTTTTCCCTTTGCGGGCCGGCCGAGTTGCGTTCGGCATGACAACCCACGCAGCTCTGAACTTCGCCCGGCATCAAGTGCGTAAACGTCCTCATCCGTTGCAGGGCGCGACCTTCTTCATCGAGGGCCAGAAAATAGATCGGCACCTCTGACGGAACATGGAACGCCGCGCTGCCGTCCGGAGCCACCTCAGCCGTGCCCCAGACTTTTTTGGGAGCGTAGGTTGCTCCGGCCGAGACGAGCGGGAATTGGAAACCGAAAGCCGCAATGCTCCGCGTTCCCGGACCGTCGGGGCGCTGGTTCGTCATCGGCGAGTGGGTGCTTTTTTCCACTTCCTGCACGACAGCGATTTGTTTGATCTCGCCGCGTTTGACCTCTGGCTCGAGCCCGACATACACGTCCTGCATGAAAAGACTTGCCCACCGCCCGGAAACGCTGCCGTCCTCGGGCAATTCCGTGTGGCGATCCATCGAATTTCCGGCGAGCACAGGCGGCACGGGCCGGGAGCGGATCGGTTGCGGGCTGTAAAAACCGAGCCCGTCCTTCGGCCCAAGCAGCGAGGCGGCATGGGCGTCGAAGTCGCGGATCTGGAGGACGCCGCCTTTCGAAACCAGGAATCGGCGGTCGTCGATGGGCATCGGTTTTTCGTAAGCGCCACGAATACCGCTATCGAGCATGCCATTGCCAAACGGCCCGCCGCCGATGATATGGGCGTAAATGTCGATTTCCGGAGTGAGGTTGCGGACTGCTTCGCGCGCATTGGCGCCTCTGGAAGGGTCGATCGCCACAATGCCGCCGCGACAAGGGCCGTTGTGGTTGGAGGCTGTGGCGATCACCGAATGGCTTCCGGGAATGGGTCGGGCGTCCATGAATGTTCCCGGCGAAAGCACGCGGTTTGCGTAATAGCCAGCCAATCCGGTTCCGTCCGGATTGAGGGTCCACAGGCTTTGGATCGGACAGGCCGGCCGGTCCACGTATTCCCACCGGGTATAGATGAGCCGTCCATCGTTCAAAACAGCCGGCGTGAAGTCCATCAGGTAATTGGCCGAAAGCCGTTTCTGCTTCGAGCCGTCTCGTTCCATCCGGTACAGGACCGGCGAGGTCGTGACCCAGCAATAGGCATAAGCCGGACGCCGGTCGGAGATAAATGCGAGCCCTCCATCTGGCAGCCAACACGGGTCCAGGTTGTTGTGCGCGCCCCGGGTGAGCTGCGTCAACCCGGAGCCATCGATGTTGATCCGGAAAATCTGATAGTTGTGTTTCTCATCCGTGTATTGAGAAATATCCTCGATGTGCGCGACCGGATTCGAGGCGACATGGCCGCCCCGGCGCCAGGCAAAGACGATTTCCCGGCCGTCGTAGGACAGATCGGCCGTGGTGATCATCCCCTCGCCGGCGTCGAAAATGCGACGCAACCGGCCGCCCGCTTCGTCCGGCGTAAAGAGGAAGAGCCCGCCCCCGGGCCGAAACCCTTCCACGTGGTAAACGTACACGTGCGAGATATCCAGCGGCTTGCGCTGCACCAAGAGAATGTCGCGGAACCCAAACCGTCCCGAAATCAAATCGCGCCGCAGCGCCTGCGCTTCGGGAGTCTTCTCCTCCGGCGGAGTCAGCCTCTCACTGAACTGGCTGCTGGCCGAAACCCGGGCGCGTGGAGCGAGGTTGTCCGGCGGATCGGAGGCAGGTGCAGTTTGCACCGCGGTCAAGAGCCAACTGAAGCAGGACAGAAAGAGAATCATTGTTGTCTTCATAATGAAGGGCGGCCATGCCCCAAGCGTTTCGGAGGAGCGTTAAGATTTTCTAGATAGGCACAATCCCGCGCGCCCCGCCTTGATTTCAGTCAAATTCGCCAGTTCGGCGGCTGTCCGACAGGAGCACGCGGGCTGCGAGGTGAAGCGGGGGGAGGAATTTTTCGGAGCCCAAGCTGGTGTGCGAGTTGGCCGGGCCGTGGGAGGTTTCGTTCGATCCAGAGTGAGGCGGCCCGCTGCGGGTGTTGTCGGCGGAATGAGTTCAGCCCCTCGGAAAACAAAAGCAAACAAAGGAATCGAAGTAGGGGGCAATGGATTTTTCTTGCCGCATGGTGCATAAATTCAAGCCGCAGGCCTGCGACTCAGGCTTGGCGTGCGATACAATAGCGGCATGGCTGAGTTGACGCTGCAATATCCAGATGAGCCGCTCGTGGCGAGCGGGAAGACCCGAAGTGAAATCGAGCGGGAACTGAAGTTCCAGCTTGCGGTGCGCCTCTTCGAGGTCGGGCAGCTCTCACTGGGAAAAGCGGCTGAACTCGCGGGGTGGAATCGGCTTCTGTTCGCTGACGAACTGGGCCGGTTGAAAATCCCGGTCGTGAACCTGGACGACGAGGAAATCCAGGCGGAACTGCGTGCCCTCCGAGGAAATCGTCAAAAGATTCCGAACTTCGTCCACGAAGCAGATTCCGGCTTCTCCCAATCCGCCCAAACGAAGGAGCTCACAACGGGTGATCCATCGAGGTTCGAAATGCTGATTCAGAAAGGAAGGAAGCTGCTCGACGCTTGTGGTCTGCGAGATGTGAGCTTCCAAGTCTTATTGGATGACGGAACCGTAAAGAACGGATGAACGGGCATTTCTCAAGGAGTGGCGAAAGCCGAAGGCGTCGCCCTTTCTCACATCCCGATCCGGATCCGCGCGTAGCTGATGGTCTGTAGTTTCCCCGCCTGCTGGCCCAGCAACTCCAGCGTGTTTGAGGGCGGCGAACCAGCGCGGGGCGTCGCGGTGAAAAATGAAGTGAACGGCGCTTTCAGCGGGACTTTCCACGCCGGGCCAGGCATGCCGTTTGGTTCCAATTCCACCAGCCGATTTTCCGAAATGGGCTTGCCCGTCGCATCCTGGCCGTGGACGTAGTAAAACACAAACAACCGATTCTCTGGCGTGACCTGGAAACGCGCGGCCGAGGGAATCTCACGAGGCCCGCCGTCACCGGTGCGAAGGAGGGCGCGGCGCGAAGCGATCTTGCCATCGCGAACGACCGCGTGGTTCAGAGCGTATGATTGCCTGGCGGCAGGCAAGAATTTTTCCCGAAGCCGCTCATCGAGGGCGCGCTCGGTCCACAGCAAATGCACTGCTCCATCCGACGCCACCCACAAGTCTGCCGGGAAAAGCCAGCCCGCCGTCTGGTCGCGGCTCGCGATCTCAATCCAGTCGCGGAATTTTTCGCGCGTGATGTCGGGCGTCCAGGTGAAGAACAGGCGGCGAAAGTCGTAATCCCAGTCCCGACCTGTGATCTGTTTCTTGAACTCGCGCCATTTGAGGTTCGGCTCCACGATGTCGCTGACGCCGCAGAAATAGACCGCACGGTTCTTGAGCGCGACGTTGGCATAGCAAACGCGGATCGGTTGCGGCTTGTCGTAGTCCGCGCCCCACGGCCACTTCAATTGCCCTTGCGCAGACCAGCGGCCCTCGCGATCGAGGAAAGCCCATTCGGCGTGCGTGTAGTCGATGTTCTGAAACAGAATCAGTTCACGGTTCGAGGCGTCGGCGGCGAAGCTGCGATAAGAATGCTCCGTGAACCGCGGTTTTCCGTCCCATGCCGGGAGCAGTGTTTCGGCTGGCGCTTTGGGATTCTTGGCGGAGAAGACCACAATTTCCGGCCGGGCTGGACCACCGCCCTCTTGGGAAGGACTGGCCAGAGTCGGATTGGCGGAAAGGAACAGCCGTCCATCCGCAAATGCTGCCATCGGAGACGGCTCGCGAGAGCGGCCCGTGTCGTCCACGCGGATTTTCTCCCAGCCGGAAGGCCCGCGTTTGAATAGCATCCAGCGGCAATTGTTCAAGGGCTTCGCGTCCTGGAGCGTCTCCAGTCCACTGGCGAAAACTTCCTCGCCGATACGCACCAGACACGTCGAGCCGGCGCACCACATCGGCCCGGCGCCGTTGTTGGCAGATTGGTACGTGTAAACATCCTCTTCAATTTCAACCACGGGCCGGACTGCGTTCGCAAGGGCGAAGGAGAAACAGGCGGACCACAACAAGGGAACGATCGGCAGCAGTGATTTCATACGACGGAGGCTAACCTAACGCGATGGATTCTTTCTGTCACGAACGCGCTCTGAGCGCCCGAACTCTTACTTTGCCTTCATGCGGACGCTTCGACACCGTACATGGAAATTACTCTTCAGCGTGCGGCGTTTTGCTGGGCCCCATCCGTCTTCGTGTCGCACACCACACGGAAGCCGACGTTGAATACACCCTGCCAGGGCGCGTACGCCAGGCGATAGGCCGACGTCGCACGCGCGGGCTGGTCGCGCCAGGAACCGCCGCGCACGATCTTCTTTTCCGCGCCTGCAAGATCGTTGCGCCCGTCGTTGTCACGATATGGATACGGGCGATGACTCGTGCGCGTCCATTCCGACACATTGCCGTGGAGGTCGTGCAGGCCCCAGGCATTTGCCGCGTAGTTGCCCACCCGCACGCTCACCAGACCACCGTCGTTCCAGCGCGTGTCCTTGGGAATGTAGTCTTCGTACTTCGTTGGATTCTGCAGCGGCACGCAGACCGTGTAAGGATCGCTGGCGAATTCCGTCAGCTTGGCGTCGGCGAGATTGGCGTGCCTGGAGAAGTCCGCGTCTGCGGCGCCGAAGGAGAAGGGCGTGTCGGCGCCGGCCCGGCAAGCGTATTCCCATTGCGCTTCCGTGGGCAAACTGAAGTGCTGGCCGGTCTTGTGCGAGAGCCATCGGCAGAAAGCCATGGCGTGCTCCCACGAAACGCGCACGACCGGTTGTTGCGGTTCGTTCACCGGAATTCCGTGAATGCCGAACTGGTAGGCGGTCTTGGATTCAACATGGCTATCATGCGCCGAATCGAACCGCGCGAACTGTTCGTTGCTGATTTCGGTGCCGCCCATCCAGAACGGCTCCGCAATGTGCACACGCGTGAGCGGACGCTCGTCAAGACTGGCGTTCGCATCGCCCATGAGAAATTCGCCCGCGGGAATGAGGACGAGTTCGAGCGTAATGCCGTTGCCCAGTTCCACAGTACGTCGCGTAGGCCCGCCCAATGCCGTCTGACGGCGTGCAGCTTCTGCGGCGTCGAAAATCCAGTCCTGGAGGTGGCGGACATCACCGTTCCCCTCACCCCGGCCCTCTCCCCCGGGGGGAGGGTGCACGGATGGCCTGTCTCGTTCGTGCGTGGAGCGCTTCGAGCTGGCAGCAACTCCAGAGTTCTCCGGTGACGGAGAACGAACCTCCCTCTCCCCTGGGGAGAGGGCCGGGGTGAGGGGGAAGGCTGGCTTCGCTGCCTCACGCACAGATCCAATTGCTACGATTGCCTCCGCATCCTCATCGTCCATGCCCGCGTAAAGTTTGCGCAGCTCGCGCCGTCGGTCGCTCTGCCAACCCGGATCACCAATCTCCTCGCCCCAACTGCCGTGATACGGGGCGTTCAGATCGATCCACGTCACCAGCCGGCCCCAATCCTCGTCGCCGAGCTGCACGCCGTGATGGCCTTTCCGCAGCAGTTGCACCAACTCGGTCGTGTCCGCGTGATACTCGAGCGGCGCGAGCAAATGGTAATCGCTTTCGATGCCGGGCCGGCGCACGTACCGGTGCAAGCTCGCGTAACCGACCGAGAACTTTCCCCCGTGCCGGCCCGCGTGGCCGGGAGTGGTGAGCTTGAAATCGTTCACGTTTTCTGTGCCGCGCAAATCCGGCGGCGTCTGGTCGTCATGGCAGCGGACGCAATGCGCGTCGATCACGGGCTGCACTTCGCGAGCGTAACTAAAGCCGCGCGGCGGGCCGTGCCACGGTTTGATCTCCGACGGCACGCGGTTTTTGAACGCGGCGGCTTTCGCGCCGGCGGGCGCACGGTTCTGTTTTTCGTGGCAGCCGACGCACGAAAGATTTTCGCCCGGCATGGCCGTGAACCAACTGCGCATGAGCTGAATCGCCTTGCCTTCCGCGTCGAGCGGCTGCACGGAAATGGGCGTGTTCGCCGGCGCGCGAAAGAACGCCGAGCCATCAGCCTCCACTGGCACCGTGCCGAGAATGCGGCGAATGTCCCACGGTCCGTCCAGACCGACGGTGCCGAGCAGTCCGCCCATCCCCTGATACGCCCAGTGATAGGAGAGGACGCGCAACGCCTTTACCGTGCCGCGCGGCACGCCTTTCAATCCGTCGCCCTGATAAATGTCCGTGAGATAAACGAGCCCGTCCTGGCGCGCGAGGTCCACGCGATCGGGAATGATCGGCGGCCTCGGAGTGCGCCGCAGCGGAATCGGTTCGAGCAACGCCTGGCCTGGCCGTTCTGCCAGCAACAGCAGGTTGTCGAAAATGTCCACGAGATAAACGCCCCAGCGCGCGTCCGGCGCCGGTTTGGCGGACACGATGAAATATTTTTCGCTGAGCGGAGCCGGGTGGAGGAACTTCGGCCACGAATCGTCCACGAGTTGGTCTCGGTAGATCCGTTCGACCCTTTTGCCGAAACCGGGAATGCGTTGCACGACGCCGCCCGTCTCCTGTCGGCCTTGCGCAACGTCGAAGAGGACCAGTTCACCCATGCGCGGCACCCCGTGATGGCCGGTGACGATGGCGGCGACCTTTGTCGGATGAGCCGGAATCGGCCGCGCATAGAACATCGCGTTCGGCCAATACGAGTTGCTGCCGTAAAACTCTTCCTGCCCGGTGCCGTCCGGGTTCATGCGGAAGAGCAGGCGGGAGTTGGAATGGGGTATATCGGCGTATTCCCAGCGCTGGTACAGCACGCGGCCATCGTTCAGCACGGTGGGCGACCAGTTGTGGTCCTGATCGAAGCCGAGTTGGCGGATAGTTTTGCCGTCGCGTTCGAGCAGGTAAAGCGTGGCCACGTGATCACTGCCGTCCACGCACGGCACCCCCGTGAAGCTGGCGGTCGAACAAAAGATGACGCGCCCGGCGGGCAGATAACAGGCGTCGTAATTGTCCACGTCCGGTTGGTCGCCGGGCGTGACCTGGCGGACGTTCGCAGCCAAGTCCTCCGCTTCGGCCAATGCCAACTCAAAAACCTGCCAGCGATCATGTGTCCCAATCGAGGAGAACATTAGCCGGTCGGCGTCGAAGTGGAGCTTCAGGTCGCCGACGAATTTGCCATCTTCGGGTTGGTAAAGCGTGGCGAGCTGCGAGACCGGCGCGCGTTCAGGGTGTGTGCGCAACTCGTGAAGATTCAGCGTGGCGATCTCGTGGTCGTAACCGGTGCGAGGCAGCGAGGAGTTGCTTTGCCAGTTGGCCGGAAGTCCGAGCTTGTCCGCGCGGCGGCGGATGAGAAGCAACTGATCGAAATCCAGCAGCGGATTGGCGAGCAAGGCTTCACGCATCAGATCCTGTGCTTGGTTGGCTAAGTCTTCCGCTGGACGCGAGTTTTCTTCGACTTCGCTTTGGGCGTGAGGCGGAGGGAGGTTGTTCCCTCGTTTCTCGTCTGAAGCCCTCCGCTCCAGTCTGTCCAGGCGCGCCAGAAACTCTGAGCCCCGGGGATAGCTGGGGCCAGACGTCCGCGTCAGGTCCTCGATTGCGCGCCGCAGCGCGGCGAAATTCACCTGCTGCGTCCACGGTTTGCCCGGGGCGACGGGAGGCGGATCCGTGAGCTGGCGCGCCTTCGGGCGGTTCAGGGTCCATTCGGTGGGCAGCGGCGTGGGCGACTCAAAGCGCAGACTCACGACGTGCGGGAAGGCGTTTGCCCGCTCCAGCTTCACGGTGTGCTTCCCTTGGGCAATCGCGACGCGACCGGCAGACTCCCATTTCGCGTTGCTGGTGTTCCATGAGCCGGTCGTGGAACGGCAACACTCGCCAACGCCGTGCCCGTCGAGAAACAACTTCACGGGCCGAGGGTCGCTCGCCGCATAGAGGACGCTGATGCCATACTCTTCGGTCACTGGAAACTCGATGTCGTATTCCACCACGACAGGCGAATGGCCTCCGAACGCCACCATCGGGCCTGCGTCGGCCCACTCGCGAGTGAAAGTCTTCGCGTTGCCGCGGTCGAAAGCCCAGGCCGCAATCGTAAAAGAGTCGGACGTTTGCGAATGGGCGGTCGGCTCGCCGGCGACAAGAGCGGGCGGAACTGTGATCGCAACGGCGAAAGTGAGCGCCCGTAGAGAGAACATGGTTCAACAGTGGACCAAACCAGATAAAGCCCGGACGCCTTAAAACTGTGCGACGGTCACCGCCAGGATGCGTGCCGGGCCTTTGCCCGCGCCTCCCACATGCATTCCTGGCTTGCCCGCCAAGAGGCGTTCCGGTTCCCCCAGGTTGATCCACTTCACCGTCTTGCGGGTGGCGGTTTCCACGACCTGGACCTCGTTGGCGCCCCGATTGGTGATGTAGCCATACTTCCCGTCCGGGGAGAAGGTCAGCCAGACCGGATGGCGCTTGGCGGGAATCTGCGCGAGTTGCCTGGGCGACTCGCTGGTGACGTCGAACACCGCGATGATGTCGTGGTTCGCGTCACAGACCCAGAGCTCTTTCTCGTCCGGCGTCAAGGCGATGCCGTGGCAGGGGACGGGTTGTCGGGGGACTTTCTGTTGCTCGGGCGTGATCTGGAGGTGGACCGTTTGCAGGACTCTGCAGTGATTCACGTCGGAAACGTCGATCAGCTCAAAGCCAACAAGTTCGTTACGCTGGACGTAAAGCCGTTTTTTGTCGCGACGCAGAACGATCGGCCGAGTCTCCGTCGCCAGAGGAATCGTACAGACGATGCGATGCGTGGAGGTTTCCACGGCGAAAATCTTGTGTGGGTCGCCGACCGGAGAGAGGAACATGTGCTGGCCATCGGCCGAGCAGACGACGTTATGGGGCGATCCTCCGGTTTTGATTTTGGCCACGATCTTGCCCTGTTCCAAATCTACGGCTTCGTAAAACCCGGTCGATCCTGAGGGCACGTAGAGCAACCTGCCGTCCGGGGTAGAGGCAATCTCGTTGGGCGCGGGCCCAACCGGAATCCTCTTGAGGACTTTATCCGACGTCGGGTCGATGACGTTCACGAAGCCTTCTCCTTCAGCGCTGATGAACAACCGAGTCTGGGCCGCATTGGCTTCGATGCCGTGGGGATTGGCCCCCACCTTGATCTGGCCGATGATTTCGTGCTCGGGAATGCTGATGACGGTGGCGTCGTCCACGTTACTGTTGAGGACATAGACCTTGCCCTTGGCCGCGTAGTCTGGGCTGAGCGGTTTGATCTTCAGGTTACGGTAGGAAACTTTGCCGTGGTCCCCCTGGAGCAGGATGGGCCCCGGTTTGGCCGGCTCGCCCAGGTCGAGGTTGTTGTGGATGCACACGCCGTTGTGGAACACGGTGAGCCGCGGCCCGACCAGCGTCACGT
>JACPRI010000427.1 GCA_016190065.1 Verrucomicrobiota bacterium | reverse complement strand
TTGTTTCGCGGCGACAAGAGCCGCTCACAGCGTGGGCTGGGACTGGGCCTAAGCCTGGTCAAGGCCATTGTCGAAGCCCATCGCGGCAGCGTCGAAGTGAAGAGTGAAATTGGCCACGGCTCTGAGTTCACCGTGCGACTTCCGGCCTCCGGTTCTCCAGCTTAGGGTGAGCGCAATATCCGAAGTCATTCTGCTCGGACCGTTAGTCTTAGTGTGTGGACGGAGAAGAATGTGAGCGAGTATTGTCTTGCCGCGAAATTACACAACCTGGATATTTTGAACTCCGTGCACACCAAACTGAATCACAAGACAGACGCGCTGCCGGCGAACGAAGGAGAATTCTTATGCCCAAATCCAAATTGAATCGACCTCTCTCCAGAAGAGCTTTGCTCCGCGGAATGACGGCTTCCGCCGGCCTCGCGGCGGCCATGGAGTGGGACCAGGATGCGGAGGCGGCCGCGGCCGGGGATGCTCCCATCTCGCCGAAAGACAAAATCAAAGTCACCAAGCTCGAAACCGTCTTCGTCAAACCGCGCTGGCTTTTCCTGAAGATTCACACCGATGCCGGCATTGTCGGTCTGGGAGAGCCGATCCTCGAAGGCCGCGCCAGAACCTGCGCCACGGCAGTCGAAGAGGTCGCGCCTTACCTGGTCGGCAAAGATCCACGCCGCGTGGCGCATCACTGGCAAGCGATCTACCGGCACGCGTTCTACCGCGGCGGCCCGATTCTCACCAGTGTGCTCAGCGGCATCGATCAGGCGCTTTGGGACATCAAAGGCAAGGCGCTCGGCGTGCCCATCTATGAATTGCTCGGCGGTCCCACGCGGGATCGCGTCCGGGTCTATGCGCATTCCCGAAGCCCCGACGACATGAAACAAAAGGTCAAGCAAGGGTTCCGCGCGTTCAAAACCGGACCCGCGACGCGGCGCCCCGCGCGAATTGTCGAAACGCCCGCGGCGATCGGTTACGCCGCCGAACGCTTCGCCGCGCTCCGCGAAGCCGCCGGGCCGGACGTGGACATCGGCATCGATTTCCATGGCGCCGTTCCGCCCGCGACCGCGAAGCTCCTGATCAAAGCGCTCGAACCGTATCAGCCGATGTTTATTGAAGAGCCGGTACAGTGCCAGAACGTCGATGTCATGGCGGAGATCGCGCGCGGCACCCATCTGCCCATTGCCACGGGCGAACGCATCTTCACGAAGTGGGGTTTCCGGGAAATCCTGGAGAAAAAGGCGGCGGTCATTCTGCAGCCGGACCTTTGCCACGCGGGCGGGATCACCGAAGTGCGGTTGATCGCCGGGATGGCGGAAGCGTATTACGCCGCGATCGCGCCGCACAATCCGCTCGGCCCAATCTCGCTGGCCGCCGGAATCCAAATAGCTGCGTCGATTCCCAATTTTCTCTGCCAGGAGCAGGTGTCGCTCGGCGATGGCTACGTGAAAAAGCCGTTCAAGGTGGAGAACGGCTACATCCCGCTGCCGGACGGTCCCGGCCTGGGCGTCGAGCTGGACGAGAACGCGCTGGCCGACAAGATCGATCACGACTGGCGGAACCGCGAATCGTACGACGCGGACGACGGGTCGGTCGTGGATTGGTGAACAGATTGAGTCCGGCAGTTCAAACCACGAAATAGACGAAACTGGAGTGAGTTCAACCGGAGATAAATTAACGCCCACGCCCGAGCCTGGATATTTCACAGGCAACCGAAGGCCGAAGGCGTAGCGCAGATTTCCAATCTGCCGTATCGCGGGTTTCCAACCCGCCGGGCGTGCGCAACGTCAAGGGCGGTCCGGACAGTCTGCCGATTAGAAATCGGCGATACAGCAGATTGGAAATCCGCGCTACGAGGGCGCGGCGCGTGAGTCGGCTTTTTCGGATATGAAATATGCAGGCGAGGAAGAGGGCCGGAATCTTCACACCCCACTTGTTTTCGCGCAGTTCGAGTTTTTCGTGGCTCCAACCGCTCGTTTTAGAATCTCGTTTCACGATGTCGCCCAACCCCGTTTTCAGGCTTTAACCTTTTAGCATTGTGACGGCTTACCTCAATTTCCTCAACGCCGCCCTGGCCTCTCTGTGGCTTGGCTCCAGTTTGAGCGCTGCCTGGAACTCGGCGCGGGCCAGTTCGTGTTTCCCCTGGCGTTCGTAAACCTGGCCCAGGCGGAAATGGGCGTCGGCCAGGGTCGGCATGATGGACCACGGTTTGGTCCGCAGATAGATCTTGAGCGCTTCCTCCGCACGCTCGAGCCGCTGGCCGGAGAGCGCCCCGGTCTCGCCGATATGAAAGCAGGCTTCAACTTCGTTTGTGTCCATTCGCAGAATCCGCTCGAAAGCGGAAAATGCTTTCTCGAACTCTTTGAGTTTGAGGTGAAGCAACCCCTGCCGGTAATAAGCGTCCACTTTGACAGGTTTCGTCCCCACGGCGGACCGATAGACATTTTCGGCTTCGCGATATTTTCTGTCGTCCATCAGCAGATCGCCCTGAACGAGCGCGCCAATGTACGCGTCGCGCTTCTGGATTTCATTCGCGTGGGCGCGGGCGGCCCGCCGGCTGCCCCCGACGATGCCGGGTGCTTCGCGATGAAACTGGATCAAGTCCTCCCGCGCCTCGATGAGGTCCGGGTCCAGCGCGACGGATTTTTCAAACGCCGCCCTGGATTTCAAGGCGGGGCCAATGCCGGTGGGAATGCCGGCCTTTCGGGCTTGCAAGCCATATCCGCGCGCCAGCCAGAGAAAATAGACCGCATTGGTCACGTTCAGCCTGGTCGCCTGGTCGAGGTGGTCGATGCCTTCGCCAAGTTGATCCTCCTCAAGGGCGATTCGTCCGAGATACAGCCTGGCCTCGGCGTTGGTGGATTCTGCGGCCAGGAGGCGGTGGAATTGAAGCTTGGCTTTGGCAAAGTCGTGACGATTGAAACAGGCGATCGCGTCCCGGAGCGCCGGAGAGTCGGCGGCGAAGGCGCACAGGGGGCCAGTCGCCGGCAGCGACATAACCACCAGGGCGATGAGACCCAGACACTTCATGACGCTTCATCAGTACGCGAACACCGCAGCGAAGGCCAATTCAATTTATGATCGGCAACCATTTTGGCCCTTGGAACATCCTCCCTGTTCCGGTTAAATCCAGCCGTCCGACGACTATCCCTGGCAGCTTTGGCCTGACCTAACGTGAGTGAGATTATGAAATGGAGTACGAAGAGCTCGAACCAAATGAAGACCACCCCAACCCTGCTTCTTGTTTCAATCGTCACCGCGATCAACGTCGCATCCGCCGCAACAGTTCTCGCCCAGGAGACGAAAGCCAAAGAGGCGCCAGCCGCCGGCACAGAAAAGCCGAAGGCCGGCGCCGAGGAATTGGAGGCGAAGTTCAAAGCCGCGCTCACCAAGGCCACGTTCAGCGGGCGCTGGTGTTCGATCAAAGACGGCGAGCTCGGGCCGGACAAAGAGGACAAATACACCATCCTCGGCGTCACGAAACTCACCGCCAACACCTGGCTCATCAACGCGCGCATCCAATATGGCAAGGTGGACGTTGTCGCGCCGATTCCCGTGCAAGTGAAGTGGGCCGGCGACACGCCGGTCATCATCGTGGACAACGTCGGTATCCCGGGCGGCAACAAGTACTCCGCGCGGGTGCTGATTTACGACAAAACGTACTCCGGCACCTGGACCGGCGGAGACCACGGCGGACTGCTCCACGGAGTCATCACCAACGAGAAAGAGTGATGCAGAACTACTTCCCAGTTTCACACTGCAAAACCCAGTCACCTCCTCAAGATGAATCTCACTAAGACGCTCCTGGCCCTCGTGCTCTTGTCTTCACTTCTCCGTGCTCGGGATGATTCGCTGCGCGCGCGCCTGAAAGACAGCCATGCCGAGGGTGCAGACTTTTGGGTTTACAACGACCTCGCCGTCACGCTGGCCAAAGCGAAACGGTTGAATCGCCCCGTCTTCGTGACGTTCCGTTGTGTGCCGTGCAAGGCTTGCGCCGGGTTCGACGCCGAGGTGGCGAACGGCAACGAACGAATTCGCGCGCTCGCCGAATCGAGTTTCGTCCCCTTGCGCCAGGTCGAAATGAAAGACGTGGACCTGACGCAATTCCAATTCGACCACGACTTGAACTGGGCCGCCATGTTCATTAATGCCGACGGCGCGGTGTACGGGCGTTACGGCACGCAGTCCGCCGCAGGTCCCGATGCCTACAATTCGATCGCGTCGCTCGAAAAGGCCATGCAGCGCGTCTTGAAATTGCACGCGGTGTATCCGAAGAACGCGGCCGCCCTCGCCGGCAAACGCGCTGCGCCCAAGCCATACCAAACGGCGCTGGAGATGCCCGGCCTGCAAAACAAAGAAAAATTGAGCGGCTTGACCGCCCGGGGCAATTGCATTCATTGCCACAACATTCACGACGCCGAGAACGCCCAGTGGCAATCCAGCGGCCAGTTCAAGTGGGAGATGCTTTACCGCTATCCCTTGCCCGACAATGTGGGGCTGCACATCGATCCCCAGGATGGCTGCAAGATTGAGCGCGTCGAGGCCGGTTCTCCGGCCGCCAAAGCGGAACTGCAAGCCGGCGACAGCGTCACGCACGTGAATGGCCAGCCGATCATTTCCATCGCGGATATTCAGTGGGTGCTGCACCACCTGCCCAATACGTTGGCGACGGTTCAGATTACCGCAACGCGCGACGGCCATGCTTCCACCCGCACGCTACAGCTCGCTCCGGATTGGAAGCAATCGGACATCTCCTGGCGCGGCTCGATTTGGTCGTTGAAGCCGAGACCGGGATTCTGGACGGTGATCGCCAACGAAGAGCAGATGAAGAACCTTCCCTTGCCTGCGGGAAGCAAGCCTTTGCGCGTCCAGGGAATCAACAACAACATCAACGAAGGCCGCTCCGCCAGACAGGCCGGATTGCGCGAAGGCGATTTGATCACTCACGTTGGTGACAAGTTGCTGACCGCGGCTCCCAAGGACTTCACGGTGTATTTGAAGCAGAATTATCGCGTCGGCGACAAACTGCCGCTGACCCTCCTGCGTAACGGCCAGACGCAACGGATCGAAGTGCCGTTGGTGGAATAAGTAGATAGGCCGCTTGCCAGAAATACTTCCGCCAACGGTAGGGCTGACCTGCCGGTCAGCCTGCATTCGCCCCCACCTGCTGGCTTGGGTCAAGCAAATGATCTACGCCATCCACAGTCCAAAGAGCCGGATGATCTTTTGGCCCAATTGCCGCCGACGCTCATAAGTCAATGCACCGCGGCGCCGTGTCAACTCCGACTTTTTCGCCAGAAACAGCACGTCGCAACGGCACAGCGTTTCCCAGTCCAGCCCGTCCTCCGGATTCCAACAACACTTCGTGCACGTCGGGATCACGTCGGGCCCGCCGGGTTGAGCAGCCGGCAACGTTCACTGTCTCGATAGCCGGTTTGCACACCGTGCCTCTGGCGACACAATGACCGCCGCATGGAGCCGGGACCTGAAGAAAACTTTGGCTCGCGCTCGCGGGCGTCATTCGCGAAACTGTGCGCCCAAACTTTCTTCGACATGAAGCGCGTCGTGCCATGAAAAACTTTTCCCTTCTGGTTTTGCCGGCCTTTGGCCTATGTGCCTCGGAGTTCCCGATTCCATACAACTCGGAGCCGGCTAAATCGCTGCCGGTGCCCGCCGCCGAGGCCGCGGCGAAGATGAAACTGCCGCCTGGGTTCAAAACCACCGTGTTCGCTGCCGAACCGGATGTGCAGAATCCGATCGCGATGGCCTGGGACGGGCGCGGCCGGATTTGGATCGCAGAGAATTACACTTACGCCGAGCGCACGCAGAAATTCGACCTGCGCCTCCGCGATCGCATTCTGGTCTTCGAGGACAAGGACGGCGATGGCCGTTTCGACACGCGCAAGGTTTTCACGGACGAAGTGCAGATGCTCACGAGCGCCGAGGTCGGCCACGGCGGCGTGTGGGCAATGTGTCCGCCGCAGTTGCTGTTCATTCCGGACCGCAATCGCGATGATGTCCCGGACGGCGCGCCGGAAGTTGTGCTCGATGGTTTTGTGCCGCCGCCGGAGAATTACCACAATTTCGCCAACGGCCTGCGCTTCGGCCCGGACGGCTGGCTTTATGGCCGCTGCGGCGCGTCCAGTCCGGGCGAGATCGGCGTGCCCGGTGCGACTGCGGCCGAGCGCATACCGATGCGTGGCACGATCTGGCGCTATCATCCGCAGCGGAAGATTATGGAAGCGCTGAGTTGCGGCACGACTAACCCCTGGGGCCACGACTGGAACGAGCACGGGGAGCTGTTCTTCATCAACACGGTCAACGGGCATCTCTGGCATCAATTCGCCGGCGCGCATTACGTCCGGCCTCATACGATCGATCCGAATCCGCGCGTGTATGAGATGATCGACCAGCACGCCGACCATTGGCATTTCGACACGGCGGTGGGTTGGGGGCAATCGCGCGACGGCAAAGCAGACGCTTACGGCGGCGGCCACGCGCACGTCGGCATGATGATTTATCTCGGCGACAATTGGCCGGCGGAATATCGAGGCCGCCTGTTCACCTGGAACATGCATGGCTATCGCGTGAATCAGGAAATCCTTGAACGGCGCGGTTCCGGTTACGTCGGCCGGCATGGGCCGGACTTCATGCTTTCGGGTGATCCGTGGGCGCGTGGCATGGAGCTCAGTTATGGGCCGGACGGCGGCGTGTTCCTG
>JACPRI010000438.1 GCA_016190065.1 Verrucomicrobiota bacterium | reverse complement strand
GTGACCTGGGCCTGGAGCGCAAGCGGCGCCATTTGAGCGGTGGTGATTCCAAGTAACAGAGTGAGGAGCCATGAAAAAGGACGCATTGTTTTCATAGGAACAGTTGTTGCAGGGCAGCGATTCTGTCCGTTGGAGGCGGTGACGCAAGCGCATTTTTTTGAAGACCGCTCGAACGTCAACCGCGTCTCCCGGTAATTGAACCAAACCTGCCTCCCGGCGGCGCCATCGAGCCGGTTGACCCATAGCGCTGTCTTCTTGTGCAAGTGCCGGCCGTAAGAAAATACGTGCCCGCTGTAGCAAGACGATTTGTTCATGGATTCAAGGCATGGATTCTGTGGGTTTATGTGGGCGCGGGGCAATTCGGTACGGCGCGCCCGGCCAAAGCGGCGACTCCGCAGACTCCGTCGCCGCAGTCCAAAACGCAGCGGATCCGCCAAGGCACCGGAAAACGCGACAGCGTCTTGGAGTGCGGTGGCGAGCGAAGCGAGTTACCGCTTTGGCTGCGGCGAGGGTGCGCGTTTGCCAGAGGATCCGCCCGCTCGGAGGCGAGAGCAAAAAGCGGCGACTGCGCTGCGCTCCGTCGCCGCACTCCAAAAATCAGGCCACGGCGTGAATTTCCCAGCCTTGACGGTAGCGCTTGGTGAGTCGGGCGCTGGCCTCGGCGTGATTCGCAATCCGCAACGCTTTCGCGTCCCATTTCAACTCCTGTCCAGGGAAGCGCGCCGCCACGTTGCCGAGTTGCACGGCTTCCGCGAGTGGCCCGGCGTAGTCGAAGCCATCAGAAGTTTTCTTGCCCGCGAGCACGGCATCGACCCAGACGTGCCAGTGGCTGAGTTGCGATTCCGGTTTGACGTCGAAGCTCTGGAATTTCTCGACCGGATAAAGCTGCGGCATGCCGACGTGTGGGAGAACTATATTTCCCCCTTCGCCGATGATCAGCGATCCGCTGCCGGGCAATTTCGCGGACGATGGCATTTGCGCGAGCGCTTGGTCCGGCTGCCGACCGCCGTCGGACCATGTCACTGGCAGAGTCGGTCCCGCCGTGAAACGGGTCGCCGGGAAAATGTAATGCACGGTCTCGGAAGAAGGCCAGACCTGCTGATTGATGCCATCGTGTTCCGCGCGCACGCTCAGCGGCTCGCGAATATCCAGCGCGGTGAAAATCGGGTCGAGAATGTGGCAGCCGAAATCTCCCAGCGCGCCGGAACCGAAATCCTGCCAATCGCGCCATTTGAATGGATGATACACGTCGGGCGCATAGTCGCGCATCGGCGCGGTGCCCACCCAGATCTCCCAATTCAGGCTCGCTGGGACCGAGCCCGGCGCCGGCGGGGCTTGCAGCTTCGAGTAATTGTTTCCCTGGACGCCGACCCAAGAGTGCACCGCCTTGACCTTGCCGATCACCCCGTCACGCACGAGCTTCACAGCGGTGCGGTATTCTTTGTGTGAGTGAATCTGGTTTCCCATCTGAGTGATGACTTTGGATTGCTCGGCTTGCAGGCGCATTTGCCGCGACTCCCACACCGTGTGCGTGAGCGGTTTCTGGCAAAAGACGTGTTTGCCCCGGCGCATCGCGTCCAGCGCGATGTACGCGTGCATGTGATCGGGCGTTGAAACGGAGGCGGCGTCGAACTGGCCGCCGAGCTTCGAGAACATTTCGCGGAAATCCTGGAAATGCGGCACACCCGGGAAGGCTTTGTCCGCCTTGTCAAAACGCGCTGTGTCCACGTCGCAAAAGCCAACGAACTTCACGGCCTTGTGCGAGCCGATCGAACTCACATCGGAGAACCCCATCCCGTTGACGCCGACGCTGGCGACTTGCAACCGGCCATTGAGATTTGCGCCACGCACCAGAGCGGGGAACGCGATTGAAGCCGCGGCTCCCATGGCGGTCGTTTGGAGGAACTGCCGGCGTGAAGCGCGATGGTTTGATTCGAGGAGGTTTTTCATGCGCTCAATCTTCGGACTCGGTTCCGGAATGACAAGCGAGAAAATGGAGTGCTCTCGCTCACCTCGCCACGACCCAGATGTTTCGATAGAACACCGGGTTGCCGTGGCCCTGGAGCTGGAGCGGGCCACCGGCCGCATCTTCCTTCTTGCCGCCCGGCGTCGGGCCCTTCAATTCAAGTCGGTCATGGATCGTTACGCCGTTGTGTTTGACGGTGACGGCGGCGTTTTTGGTTTTCTTGCCGGTCTCGTCAAATTTCGCCGCGACGAAGTCAATGTCGTAGGTCTGCCAGGTGAGCGGCGGGAAACACATGTTCACGCTCGGTTTGGCCTGCGAATAAATTCCGCCGCACTCGTTGTTCTCTCCTTTCAGCCCGAATGAATCGAGCACCTGAACTTCGTAGCGGTCCTGCAAATAGACGCCGCTGTTACCTCGGTCCTGGCCGCGTCCCAGGGGCTTGAACGGAAGCAGGAATTCGAAGTGCGCGGTGAAATTGTTGAAGCTTTGCTTGCTCTTGCAGCCGGCGGGGAGCAAGTGGCGTTCATCCAGGTGCCCGTCGGCCCAGGCATCGGCGTTGGTGCCGTCGAACAGCACGACCGCACCCGCCGGCGGTTTCGCGCCGAGCGTCGGACTTTTGCGCTCCGTCTTCTCCATCGTGTACGGGCCGCCATCGGCGGTGTGGATCGTGATCTTGCCGTTCAGGAGTTCCGCGCGGTAGTTGTTCTCGCCGGCAAACACGATCTTGCTGCCGTCGCGTTTGCCCGGTGTTTCCGTTTTGAATTCCTGGTCCCAGCCGTCGCCCGGAAGGCCGCCGCGATAGGTGACCATGCGGAAGTTTCCTTCGCCGAGCGCGATGATTTGGATGCCGCCCCAATCGTTCTTGTATTCGCCCTGGTCGAGGTAGTCCTTCCCGGCCTTGGAAGGGTCGAGGAACGTTTCGGCTTTCGGTTTCGAATCGGCGGCGCGGGCGGCGGTCACCAGCGTCAGGAGGAGAATTGCGAGGTGTTTCATAGGTGAGCCGATTTATACCTCCGCCAGGGTCAGTTGCCAGCCACAAACGCAGCCCGGCCCGCACCGGAGCACAAAAATCCCAGCGGGCCGTGGTGGCGTGCTGCGTTCTGTTGCGGCTAACCAAATTCTTTGGCTGAAACCTCTCGCAGGCTATGATTGCTCTATGAACCAACGCTTCTTCTTACTGCTTCAATTTCTGGTCCTCAGCGCTTCAGCCTTCGCTCAAAACGACTCGGTCACGCCACGGATCACAGTGCGTTTCAACGAGCGACTCGGGCCGCTCAAGATGGACCAGATGGCGCTGGGCCAGGGCGGATTATCCGACGAGCCAATGTGGGCGGATCGCGTCGCGGAGATTCGCGCGCTGCGGCCACGCGTGATTCGCCTGTTCATCCAGGAATACTTCAATCTTCTGCCCGAACGCGGACGGTACCACTTCAACACCCTGGATCGTTCCGTGGATACGATTCTCGCCACCGGGGCCAAGCCGGTGATGTGCATTTGTTTCAAACCGCGCGCGCTGTTTCCGGAGATTAACCAGGACATGGTCGAGCCGAACGATTACGAGGCCTGGGAGAAACTGGTCTTCAATCTCGTCAGGCATTACAAGGAACGCGGCGCAGGAATTCAATATTGGGAAGTCGCCAATGAGCCGGACATCGGCGAAGACGGCGGCTGCCCGTACCGTTTCAAGCCGGACAGTTACGCCCGCTATTACGGGCGCACGGCGGCGGCAATTCTGCGCGCGGACCCCGAAGCGCGCGTCGGCGGCCCGGCGCTGGCCAACGCGCGTTCGCGGATTCTTCCGGCTTTGCTTGAGTTTTGCCAGACCCAGCCCGCGCCGCTGCATTTCGTGTCCTGGCACATCTACAGCAACGATCCGAAAGCGATTCGTGGGACGATCGATTACGTCCAAAACCTCCTGAAGAAATTCCCCCAACTGAAGCCGGAGACCATGCTCAATGAATGGAACATGAACCTGACAAACCCGCCGCTCGATCCGGGTTTTCAGCCTTGCTTCGTCGCCGAGGTCATTTGGCAAATGAGCGAGGCGGGGCTGGATTATTCCTGTTACTATCACATCCGGGATTGGCATGTGTCCCGGGACCAGTTCGCGCCGTTCATGTCGCCGCAAGGGGCGGCCTTCATGACGCGATGGTGGAATCGGATGCCGCAGTTTGACGGGCTATTCGATTATCAAAACCGCGTCCGCCCCGCCTACTTCGCTTTCAAATTGCTGTCCCGGCTCGCCGGCGACCGCCTCCGTTTGACTTCCAGCCACGAGACCCTTCACGGGTTCGCCACGCACGACGAACTCCTGCGCATGCACAACCTGGTGCTCTGGAATTTTTCATCGTCGTTCATCCGGGCCGAGCTTTTCTTGGAAAGCCTGCCGAAGGAAATGCGCGCGCGCCACCTCGTGCTCGATGCGATGTCCGCCGGCGACGACGAGAATCACCGGCTGCGGCCCGAACCTTTCTTCAATCTGAAACCGGGCGATCAGAAACTCCCGCTGCTGTTCGAGCCGTACGGAGTCCAATATTGGTCGTTCGAGTAAGCCTTCAAAGTCACCCATTTGTCACTTGATTGAAGCCGATTCGTAACCTCACCTATGTAGGCACGAGCCGATGAAAGCGAAAATCCTGGTGGTGGATGACGAACCGGATGCACTGGAATTGATCGAGTTCAATTTGAAGGCGGGCGGATTCGAGGTGGTCACCGCCGCGGATGGGGCCGAAGCCCTCCGGAAGTCGCGCACCGTTCTGCCCGCGCTCATCGTCCTGGATTTGATGCTCCCGGAGGTGGACGGCCTGGAAGTGTGCAAAATGTTGCGCCGCGATCCAGCCACGGCGGCGATTCCCATCATGATGCTAACGGCGAAAGCCTCGGAAGTGGATCGCGTGATCGGGCTTGAACTGGGCGCCGACGATTACGTGACGAAACCGTTCAGTCCCCGCGAACTCGTTTTGCGGGTGAAGAATTTGCTCCGCCGAGGCCAGGCCGCGGACGAGAAACAGGAACTGATCCGCGTGGGCCAGCTTTCGATCGATATTCCCCGCCACCAGGTGAGCGTCCGTGGGCGAAAAGTCGAATTGACTTCGACGGAGTTCAAGTTGCTGACCCTTCTGGTGCAGCGCCAGGGCCGGGTCCAGAGTCGCGAGCAATTGCTCAAAGACGTCTGGGACTATGACACCCTGATCGACACGCGCACGGTCGATACGCACATGCGGCGGTTGCGGGAAAAGCTCGGTCCGGCCGCCAAACACCTCGATACCGTCCGCGGCGTCGGCTACCGCTGCGTCGAAGAGTAGTTCTTCC
>JACPRI010000437.1 GCA_016190065.1 Verrucomicrobiota bacterium | reverse complement strand
GTTGTCAGCGATCGGGCTGAGCCGGAGAGACCAGGATTCTCGGAGTCATGTAATCAAGCATTTTGCTGATCCTCTTCCATTTGGAAACAAAATCCGATCGTTGTTCGTAACGCCGGCTTTAGAGCCGGCAAGTTGCGAGGTCTTCTGACCTCGCGGTTTCACGACGCAGGAGTGAGACTGACAACTGACAACTGACAACTGATCACTGATTACTGATTACTGATTACTGATGACGGATCGTCGCGCCGGCATTCGCCGCCAGATTGCCCCCGTCCATCGGAATGAGCGCGCCGGTGATCCAACTCGACGCGTCCGAAGCCAGAAAAACAGCGAGGCCTTTGATGTCGTCGGGGTGGCCGAGGCGGCCGGCCGGAATGCCGCTGAGGAATTTGTCCTTAAGCTTCGGGTCGGCCGCCATGCGTTTCTCCAGACTTGGGTTCACAACTTGCGCTGGAAGGATGGCGTTGACCCGCACGCCGCGTCCGGCCCACTCGGTGCTCAACTCGCGCGTCATTTGCGCGACCGCGCCCATCGCCATGCTGTAAGCGATGTGGCCCCGTCCGAGCGCGGTAATGCTGGCGAGCGAACCGATGTTCACGATGCTGCCGTAACCCGCGGCCAACATGCGCCGGCCTGCTTCCTGGCAACAACAAAACCGGCCATAGACGAGGTTTCGCCACGTTCGTTCAACATCGTCAAGCGAGATGATTTCCGGCGGCGCGAGGACGGCTTCACCCGCGACATTCCCGAGGAAGTCGATGCGTCCGAACTCGCGGTCGAGTTGGGCGAACATGGCGCGGATTTGCTTTGGATCGGACACGTCGCACGTCACCGGGATGGCGCGGCGACCCAGGTGTCCGATCGGTTCGGCGGTTCGGTTCAGGCCCGCGGAGTTGATGTCGGCCAGCATGAGGTCCGCTCCCGCCTCCGCGAGTGCAAGGGACATCGCCCGGCCCAGGCCGCTGGCGGCGCCGGAGACGAGCGCGACGCGGCCGCTGAGATTGAAAGGCGAGGAGGGCATTGTCGCTATTTGGGACTTCAAATTCTCCTAACAATTCATGAGTGGAACCGCAAACGGACGCGAATCTGAAGCCTCCTCGGCAATGGCCCGGCCGTTCCAGCCGTCTTATTCGCGTGCATTGGCGTCCATTCGTGGTTGACCTTAAAAGCCCTGGATTCCGGCGGCGTCCGGTGATAAGCCTGCTCAATCATCGAAGATTCATTTCAACATCTCCCGAATCATCGGCAGTTGTTTGCTGACGAAAACCAAAATTGCCATTCCCAAATAAAACAAACCGCACGCGACCAGGCCCAGCGAGTGAAATGCGCCTGGACGCAATTCGCGCGGCAACAGGCGGCGATTCACCCGCAACAGCACGAACGCCGTGATGCCCAGCGCCAGATTATTCAGGTTGGCGATGACGAGCACCATCAATTTCGGGTGTCCGTAAGTGCTGAACAGCCACGCGCAGACGAACGTCCAGACCACATACGCGCTGAGGATGGCGTAGTAAATGAATTTCACCTGATGCGGCTGCAGGCGTTCGCGGATGCGGCGGTTGCCCGACCACAGGATGTCCGTCCAACGCCGGCTGAAATCGTCCACGATGGACATCTGACTCGGCAACAGCACCATCAAACCCACGAGCAAAGTCACAACCCAGAGCGTTTGCGCGAGCCAGGGCGAGAAGCCGGGCGCGTGACGCATGCCGTCAGCCGTGATGACGGCCTGGGCCCAATCGAGCTTCGTGGTCTGCTCGCTCAGGGGCGAGTGTTGGGCGAAGCCGATGCTGAGTAGCGCCGGCAGCGCCATCCCCATGAAACAGCCCGGCGCCCAGAGGAACACCTGGTCCGCCAGCGCCGTTCGCCACCAACCGCGCCAGCGCACGAGGTTCGCGGCGGTGAGCGGAAAAACCTTTCCTAGATGACTCAACGTTACGTGGCGTCCGCCCACCGCGCTCGGGATCGCGCCCACTTGTGCGCCCATGCCCCAGCCTTTGTCGCGCACGAAATTGCTGTAAGTGGAATTGCTCAGTCCGCCACCGCCGGCGTAGCCGGCGAAGGCCCCGAGCACCGCGATGTTGCTCAGCGCCAGGACGGGCCATTCGCCGTGCGCAAGAAAATGGCCGAATGCGTTGACGAGTTTCTCGCCACCTTGTCCGTCGGACACGGGCACATGGCCAAACTTGAGAAATCCGCTGAAGACGTTGAACCAACCTTGCGCGCTCACGAAACACACGCCGATGATCAGACAGAATCCCAGCACGAACACCACCTTCGCGGTCATGACCGCCTGCATCGTGTTGTAAATCTTCCCGCCGACGAGCACCGGCAACGCCACGGCGCCCAGGCACACGTAAGCGAGAACGGTGACAAGTTCCTTGTCTTCGACTCCGGCCGGATGTCCGAGAATGAGCGACGCGGTGACCGCGGCGCCGTGCGTCGAAAGGCCCGGGATGAGAGCCGAGAAATTCAGCAACAGCACCAGACTCATCCAGAAGGCCGGTCCGGGGCGCAGTCGCATGAACCCGGTCATGATCGGCTCGCCGCAATAAAGCGCGTAACGGCCACATTCGAGATTGTAGAACACTTGCAGAACGATCGCGACCGTCGCGATCCACATCAAACCGCCGCCGTAGCGCGCTGTGACTTCCGGGCCGAACAACCATTCGCCGCCGCCGATCTGAATGCCCATCATCACGATGCCGGGTCCGATGAAGGCGGTCCAATTCCGCCACGAGAGGGGCTTGGGTTCAGGCAAGTCCGCACTGCCCCAGTCCGGAAGGCAAGTCGGCGTTCGGTGGGGTGAATGCAGGTTGACGCTCAACCTTTGACCTTTATACTTTTGCTACCATGAGTGCCAGTCTGATTCGCAGCGGCCTGCTCCGTGCGGCACTCCCTTCATCGCTCGACCTTCTGCGCCGCGACTTGATGAAATGATTCCGAGCGATGCATTTTCACGCAGGTCCTTCGCGCCTCGCCGGAGAGCAAAGATGCGGCCCCGAGGATTGCGTGTGATTTGTGCATTTCGTGGTTTCTCAGCCTCGTCTCTTGCCCTGGTTGCGCTGATCACTCTGGCCAGCGGTGCATCCGGCCAATCTGAGGTTTTGGTCACCTCTCCGTTCTTCGAGAAAAACATTCGCCCGCTGCTGTCAGAGTATTGCCTCACCTGCCACTCGACCGAGAAGCAAAAGGGCGAGCTCGACCTCGAACGGTTCGTATCGCTCGACGCGGTGAAGCGACATCCGAAAGTCTGGCAACGCGTCGCCGAGCAACTGGCGGATCTGGAAATGCCGCCCAAAGACAAACCTCAGCCATCCGCAGCAGAAAGGGACCGGTTGTCCAATTGGGTGCGCGCTTTGCTCGATAACATCGCGCGCGCACGTGCCGGCGATCCGGGACCGGTCGTGTTGCGCCGGCTCTCGAACGCGGAATACTCTTACACCCTCCGCGATTTGACCGGCATCGAATCGCTCGATCCGGCGCGCGAGTTTCCCGTCGATGGCGCGGCCGGCGAAGGTTTCATGAACACGGGTAACTCGCTCGTGATGTCCCCCGCCCTGCTGAGGAAGTATTTGGATGCCGGCAAAGACATCGCCGGCCACGCGGTGCTGTTGCCGGATGGAATCCGGTTTTCACCCAAGACCACGCGGCGCGATTGGACCGAAGAAATCCTTGCGGAGATTCGCGGCTTTTATCGGGAGTTCACGTCTTCGAGCGGCGCGTCGGCCGTGAATTTGCAAGGAATCAAGTTCGATACCAACGAAGGTGGGCGGCTCCCGCTGGAAAAGTATTTGGAGGCCACACTCGAGATGCGCGCCGCGCTTTTGCAGTCCGCGCCTTCCTCCCTCGCCCCGGCCCTCTCCCCAGGGGAGAGGGAGAACCGCACTCAGCTTTCCAAGAATCCGAACGCAGCCAACCCCATCCCAGCGCGGGATAGAAGTCTCCCTCTCCCTGGGGGAGAGGGCCGGGGTGAGGGGAAAGCGCGCGTCGAGACACAAAAAGCCCTGATTTCCTCTATCGCTGCCAAAGGCGGACTAAGCCCCAAATACCTTCAAACTCTTTGGGACATTCTAAGCGCCCAGAAACCTTCGCTGCTGATCGACCCATTGCGGGCGCGCTGGCGTGAGGCCAAGTCAAGTGAGACACCCGCCCTCGCCGCCGAGTTTGCCAAGTGGCAGAATGTTCTCTGGAAATTCGCAAGCGTCGGCCACATCGGAAAAGCAGGCGGCCCGAAAGCGTGGATGGAGCCGGTCAGTCCACTCACGACCAAGGAAGAGATTCGACTCAAGATCCCGCCAGCGACCAACCGCAGCGAAGTCACACTCTATCTGGTCGCCACGGATGCCGGCGATGGGAACGAACATGATTTCGTGGTATGGGAACAACCGCGGCTGGTCGCCTCGGGGCGGCCCAATTTGTTAATCCGCGATGTGCGCGAAGTCACCCGGGAGTTGGCGCAACGCCGGGCTCAGGTTTTCGCAAGCACCGCCAAGTGCCTGATGGCTGCGGCCGAGGCGGGCAACACAACCAACAAGATCGACGTCGCCGCACTCGCGAGCCGGCATGGTGTCGAGACGGACGCTCTGATTGCTTGGCTTGATTTCTTGGGACTTGGTTCTCCAGGCGCGACCAAGATCGATTCCTATTTCACGACCAAAATCCCAAGTTCGGCGGGTTACGATTTCGTCAAAGGCTGGGGTAGCCACAGCACGCCGCTGCTCGTCGCCAATTCGTCGGATCAACACGTCCGCATTCCGGGCAACATGAAGCCGCACAGCGTGGCCGTTCATCCGTCTCCCAAACTGCAAGCGGCCGTCGCGTGGCGCAGTCCTGTTGCCGCGACGGTGCGTGTCGAAGCAAACGTGACGCACGCCCATCCGGAATGCGGCAACGGTGTCGCCTGGTCGCTGGAATTGCGGCGCGGCGCGACTCGCCAGCGGCTTGCCAGTGGGATCGCCCAGGGCAGCCGCGAAGCCAAGGTCGGCCCCATCGAGAAGCTTTCGGTCCAAACCGGCGATCTCGTGTCGCTGCTCATTGGCCCGCGCGATGGGAATCACTCCTGCGATTTGACGGCCATCGATCTTTCTCTCACGACCAGCGGCGAAGGCGGGCGTGAATGGAATCTGGCGCGGGATGTGTCCGGCGACGTAACGGCGGGAAATCCGCACGCTGACCGTTTTGGAAATGATGGCGTCTGGCATTTCTACACGGAACCGGATAAAGGCGGCGGTGAACTGGGACCGGTCATCCCGGTCGGTTCTTTGCTGGCGCGCTGGCAGTCCTCGGAACACACAGAGGAAAGACAAACACTCGCCGAAGAGCTGCAACGCTTGCTGACTTCCGGACCGCCTGCCAATAACGATGGTCCCGACGCGGCGCTTTATCGACAGTTAGCGTCGCTCGGCGGGCCATTGTTCAGCGGAATGATGCGGGAGCGCGCGGGCGCAAAAAACTCGCCACCCAGAACGAACGCCGAGGTCTCCCTCACCCCGGCCCTCTCCCCTGGGGAGAGGGAGAAGCGCAGGCCATCTTCCGAGAATCCGGGCGCATCCATCCCTATCCCAGCGCGGGATAGGATACTCCCTCTCCCGGCGGGAGAGGGCAGGGGTGAGGGGGAACGTGCTGGACAAACCAGCAACTCCCCGAATCTGGCGAGTGCGCCTCTCAATTGGTCTTTAGACCCCGCTATCTTCGGACGCCATCCGAATGGCCAACCGATCGACGCCGCGAGTCTCTGCGTCCTGGCGCCCTCGGTGATCGAGGTTCGGCTGCCGGCTGACCTGGTCGAAGGTTGTGAATTCGTGACCACGGGAAGCCTTCATTCCACAACCGGAGCGGAAGGCAGCGTTCAACTTCAAGTGCTCACGACCAAGCCCGAACGCGAATCGGGATTGCTGCCGAGTTCGCTAACCGTGACGCAAGTCAACGGCATGTGGACTTCCAATAACCGCAGGACCTCTCACGCCACGCCCATTGTCGTCAACGAAGGAAGCCAGGCGCGCCGACGGATCGAATCGGATTTCGACGAGTTCCGCCAGGTTTTCCCCGCCGCGCTCTGTTACACCAAGATCGTGCCCGTGGACGAAGTCGTCACGCTCACGCTTTTCTATCGCGAGGACGACCATCTCCGCCGTCTCATGCTCGACGAAACGCAAACGGCGAAACTCAACCGGCTGTGGGACGAGCTGCACTACGTGAGCCACGACGCGCTCACGCTCGTGGACGCTTTCGAGCAACTCTGGCAATACGCCACCCAGGACGCCGACCCGAAAGTCTTCGAGCCGCTGCGCAAGCCGATCCAGGACCGCGCCGCTGCGTTCCGGCAATTACTCATCGATACCCAGCCGAAGCACGTCGAAGGCCTGTTGGAATTCGCGGACCGCGCTTATCGGCGGCCGATCACGGATAGCGAGAAGGAAGAGTTGCGCGGGCTTTATCGCAAGCTGCGCGAGCAGGAATTGCCGCACGAGGAAGCCGTTCGCCTCACGCTGGCGCGCGTGCTTGTCGCGCCCGCTTTCTTGTATCGGCTGGAGAAACCGAGGCCCGGCGTGGAACCGTCGCCGGTTCCAGATTGGGAATTGGCCAGCCGGCTCAGTTATTTCCTCTGGTCCACGATGCCGGATGACGAGCTGCGCCAGGCTGCCGCTTCGGGGCGCTTGCACGATCCCGAGGTGCTCGCGGCCCAGACTCGGCGGATGTTGCGCGACCCGCGCGTGCGGCGGCTGGCGACCGAGTTTGCCTGCCAATGGCTGCACATCTATGACTTCGATGAGCTGGACGAAAAAAGCGAGCGGCATTTCCCAACCTTCATTGGATTGCGCGGCGCGATGTATGAAGAGCCGATTCGTTTCTTCACCGACTTCTTCCAGCGCAACGGTTCCGTCCTGGACATCCTCGACGCGGATTACACCTTCCTGAACGAGACTCTGGCCAAGCATTACGAGATTGCCGGCGTGACTGGCTCGGAGTGGCAGCGTGTGGATGGCGTGAAGAAGTTTTCGCGCGGCGGGATTCTCGGGCTCGGTGCAACCCTGGCCAAACAATCCGGCGCGTCTCGCACCAGCCCAATCCTGCGGGGCAACTGGATCGTAGAAGTGTTGCTCGGCGAAAAACTGCCGCGCCCGCCCAAGGAAGTGCCCCGCCTGCCCGAAGATGAAACCGCGACCGAAGGCTTGACCGTGCGGCAACTCGTCGAGAAACACACCGCCGACCTGAACTGTTCCCGCTGTCACATGCGCATCGACCCGTACGGTTACGCGCTGGAAAGCTTCGACGCCATTGGCCGGAAGCGAGAGAAAGACCTGGGCGACCGGCCCATCGACACGCGCGTGAAAGCGATGGACGGCGCTCAGTTCGAAGGCATCGCCGGTTTGCGCAATTATCTATTGACGACGCGGCGCGACGCATTTCTACGGCAGTTCTGTCGAAAGCTGCTCGGCTACGCGCTGGGCCGCGCGGTCCAACTCTCCGACGAACCCCTGCTGGCCGAAATGCAAGCGCAGTTGAAATCGAACGGCTATCGCATCGGCACTGCGATGGAGTCGATCGTGCACAGCCGGCAGTTCCGCGAGATTCGCGGAAAGGAGGCACCTTATGAGGAATGACCACGAAACACACGAGACACACGAACGATGACAGGATCTCAGCGACGGCCTATAGTTGTTAAACCACTAATTGACACTGATAAACACTAATGGAAGCAATCAGGCGTTTACCAATGGATGGCAACCGCCATCGTCCTCACGGCCATCAGATTAGTGTCCATTAGTGTGTATTAGTGGTTAACTGCCGTTAACTTGATGAAACACAAACCGTAAATCGCCTATGACTACCCACAAACTTTCCCGCCGCGCGATGTTGCGCGGGCTCGGTGTCACGATGGCGTTGCCCTGGTTTGAATCGCTCCCCGTCTGGGGCGATGAACCACGAGGCACGCGCCGGGCCAGCGAAGCGCCCGTTCGCCTGGCCGTCCTTTTCGCCGGCAATGGCTTTCACAGCAAAGAGTGGTGGGCCAAGGGCGAAGGCAAGAACATGGAACTCGGCAAGGTGCTCGCGCCGCTCACAGACTTCCGCGAGAAGATGCTGTTTATCCGCGGCCTCTACAACGCCGAGGCGCTCAAGGGCAACATCCACAGCTCGCAAACCGGCAACCTTCTTTCCGGCGCGCCGCTGGCGTCCGGCGGCGAGATTCGCTCCGGCACGAGCCTCGACCAGTTTTTGGCGCAGCGCTACGGCCGTTCCACCAAAGTGCCGAGCCTCGTGCTCGGCTGCGAGAAGTCCAATCCGTCCGTGCATAAAAACTATTCGATGCTTTACAGCTCGCATATCTCCTGGACTTCGCCGACCACGCCGACGCCGCTGGAGATTTATCCCGCGCTGGCTTTTGACCGCCTGTTCAAGGACGAAGCGCAGCGTGGCGACAAGAGCGTGCTGGATGCCGTCCTGTCCGACGCGAACGATCTTCGGCGGCACATCAGCACATCCGATCGCCGCAAGCTCGACGAATACCTCGACTCGGTTCGCGACGTGGAGCAGCGCATCGAACAAGCCGGCCAGAAAGGCGAACTGCAAGGCTGGCGCCCAACGCTCGCCCAGCCCAACATCCCGCGCCCGCCCGACGGCATCCCGCAAGACATCGGCGAGCACATGCGCTTGATGTGCGACATCCTCGTGCTCGCGTTCCAAACCGACACCACCCGCATTTGCACGCTCAAGTTGAACAACGACCATTCGTCGCTGCGGTTCCCGAATCTCGGCGTGGATTACATGATTCACCATTTGCTTTCCCACTCGGACACCGCCGACTGGCTGAAGGTGAACCAATTCTTCCTCGAACAAATCGCCTACATCGCGCGCAAGCTCGACGCCATCCGGGAAGGTGAACGCACGGCGCTGGACAATACGATGCTGCTGTTCCTGTCGAGCATGTTGACCGGCAGCCACGACGCCACGCAGTTGCCGGTCGTGATGCTCGGCGGCGGCGGCGGACGCATCAGAGGCGGCCGAGTGCTCGAATACAAAGAGAAGCCAGACCGCCAGATGTGCCGGCTCTACCTTTCGATGATGGACAAGATGGACGTGCGCCTGGATAAATTCGGCGACGCCGCGGAGCCGTTGGCAGAAGTGTAAGTGAATGGCGACTGGTGTGGAGGATCGGAGCGAACGTGCATGGTTCTAGACTGTTTTCGGTGGCGCTTCTCCCTCTCCCAGCGGGAGAGGGCCGGGGTGAGGGAGAGCCGTGCGCCAATCCCATCGCTCCGGGCTTGTCTAGCGCATTCACCCTCACCCTGTCCCTCTCCCTCAAGGGAGAGGGAAGCCGAGGTCAGGCGGTGGAGTCTAAACTTCTTCGACGGTATCGACTGGAGATAGCGAAGAACCAAGAGACATGGTGATCCTGGAGAACACCATTCGCATCGCGCCCCTGCTCGTGCTGCTTGTGCAGCCTCGCGATCTGTCAGGCGCAGCCGACGCGCCAGCGCATTGGGCCTTCCAGCCGATTGTCCAGCCCACTGTCCCGGCCGTAACGAATCTCGCCCGGGTGCGCAACGTCGTTGATCGGTTCATTCTTGCGAAACTTGAAGCACACGGTCTTCATCCGGCGCCGCCAACTGACAAACGCACGCTGATTCGGCGCGCCACGTTTGACCTCATCGGGCTCCCGCCAACCCCAGAGGAGGTCGATGCCTTCGTATCCGACAGATCATCGGACGCGTTCGCCAAAGTCGTCGAGCGGCTGCTGGCTTCCCCGCGCTACGGCGAGCGGTGGGGACGGCATTGGCTGGACGTGGCGCGCTACGCGGATTCGAACGGCATGGACGAAAACCTCGCTTACGCCAGCGCCTGGCGGTATCGGGACTATGTCGTCGCTTCGTTCAATTCGGACAAACCCTACGACCAGTTCATTCGCGAGCAACTGGCGGGGGACCTCCTTCCGCGCACGGGCGCCGCGAGCGATTACGAGCGCATCATTGCCACGGGCTTCCTCACCATTGGCCCGAAGATGCTGGCGGAGGACGATCCGGTGAAAATGGAGATGGACATCATCGACGAGCAACTCGACACGGCGAGCCGAGCGTTCATGGGGTTGACGGTCGGCTGCGCCCGGTGCCACGACCACAAATACGACCCCGTGCCGACAGCGGATTACTACGCGATGGCCGGCATTTTCAAAAGCACGCACACCATGGACAATTTCAAGGTGGTCGCGCGCTGGCAGGAACGGCCGCTGGGCCAGCCCGCGGAAATCGAACAGCACGCGGCGCATCGCAAGCGCATCGACGAACAGCAACGGCAAGTCAACTCGCGTGTTGCGGACGCAAACACGCAGTTGCTCCGCGAAGCCCGGTCGCGCGCCGTGGAATATCTGTTTGCGGCGACCGAACAACGCTTGCGCGATCTGAAGTCGAAAGCAACCAATCCGGCTCCGGCAAACGTCGGGACGAACGTTCTTCTGGTGCCCGAGTTCGTGAAACAATGGACCGCCTATTTGGAAAAGACGGAAAAGGACACGAACTCCGCGCTGAGTGTGTGGCACGCTTGGATTGCGCAGGAACAAACCTACGCGAAGGAAGAGAAGAGCACCTCCTCTCCCCGCACCCCGGCCCTCTCACTTGGGGAGAGGGGGAACGGCATTCCGTCTTCGAGCCCGTCCCAAGCTTCGTCAAGTTCGTCGCGCTCTTCGTCGCGAGTGCAGAAGGCGCAGCACGATCCGGAGGCTATCGAGTCTCAGAGGATCGCCGACCACGTCTCCCGCTCCCCAAGGGAGAGGGCCGGGGTGAGGGGAAACAGGGCATTCGACTCCCCGATTGCACGGGCTCTTTTCCAGGACGTTCCTCCGCGCTCGTTTTCGGAACTCGCACAGCGTTACGGCGAGCAATTCGCTCAGGCCGAACTGGCCTGGCAGAAGCTCAAGTCCTCCACGAACAGCGCGAAGTCCGACAAACTTTCTGACGCTGTCCAGGAATCGTTCCGCCAGGTTCTCTACGCTCCCAAAGGGCCATTCGAGCTGCCCAAGAACGCCGAGCAACATTACACGACCAACCAGATCGCCGAACTGAAGCAAGCTCGCGAAAAGCTGAAATCCCTCGAACAAACCTTGCGCACGTTGCCCGAAGCCATGTCGGTTTCCGAAGGCGCTGTGCAAGACCTCCGCGTGCACGTCCGGGGCAGCCATTTGGGCCTGGGCGATCTGTCTCCGCGCGGGTTCCTCTCTTCAATCCGTGCGCCCGCAACTCCGCAAATCTCCACGAACCACAGCGGTCGCCTCCAATTTGCCGAGTGGCTGACGGACCCGAAGCATCCGCTGACGGCGCGCGTGATGGTGAATCGCATTTGGCACTGGCATTTCGGCGAGGGGTTGGTGCGATCCACGGACAACTTCGGGACGCTGGGTGAAAAGCCAACGCACCCGGAGTTGCTGGACTGGTTGGCGCAGCGTTTTGTCGAATCCGGCTGGAGCGTGAAGGCGATGCACCGGCTCCTTATGAATTCGGCGGTGTATCAGCAGGGGGGGCACGGGGCAGTTATCAGTGACCAGTTATCAGTGATCAGTAATCAGTATTCAGTAAGCAGTGGTCAGCATTCAGTCGGAGTGCCAGCGGAGTCAAAACCCACTGATAACGGGTCACTGAATGCTGATTACTTCCGACGCGCTTCAACGATTGATCCGGAAAACCGGTTGCTGAGCCGCTTCGCCCGCCGACGGCTCGAAGCTGAGGCCATTCGTGATTCTATTCTCTTCGTCAGCGGAACTCTGGATTTTCGGATGGGCGGCTCTCTCCTGACCGTGTCCAATCGCGCCTATGTCACGAGCACGGCCAGCAGACTCGACGGCGCCCTGTTCGCCCAACCCCGCCGTTCCACCTATTTGCCGGTGATCCGGAGTTCTCTCTACAACGTTTTCCAAATCTTCGACTTTGCGGATCCGAGCACGCTCAATGGCCATCGCGAGCAGACAACGGTCGCGCCCCAGGCGTTGTTTATGCTGAATAGCAAACTGGTGGCGGATGCTTCGCGGCTTCTCGCCGACAGTTTGCTCGCGGAAAAAGCGCTCGGCGATTCTGGGCGCATCGAAAAACTTTATCGCGCAGCCTATGGCCGATTACCCACTGTGACCGAGCGTGTGGCGGCCGGAACATACTTGGAACGATTTGCGGCGCGATTGGCGGAACGCGGCGCTAAACCAGAGGACAACCGGCTCAAGGCATGGCAAAGTTTCGTCCGAACCGTCCTTGCGGCGAATGAGTTTATCTATGTGGAGTAACCCAGCATGAAATCGTGCGGCTGCCATCAATTTACGCCCGTGTTCACGCGCCGCGAGATGTTGCGCGTCTCGGCGGCCGGCTTTGGTTATCTGGCCCTGGCCAGCCTCCTCGGCGAAGCGCGCTCTTTCGCTATTGACGCTCCCACGCTCCCACGCTCCCACGCTCCGACGAATCCGCTCGCTCCCAAACCACCCCTGCTCCCCGCCCGCGCCCGGCGCGTCATTTTCCTCTTCATGCACGGCGGGCCGTCGCAGGTCGATACGTTCGATTACAAACCGCTGCTCGAACGGGACCATGGCAAACCGCTGCCGTTTCCAAAGCCGCGCGTGTTCTCATCGCAGACGGGCCATCTGCTGAAGTCGCCCTGGAAATTCCGCCAGCACGGGCAGAGCGGCGCGTGGGTCAGCGAATTGTTCCCGAACGTCGCGCGCTGCGTTGATGATATTTGCTTTCTCCGTGGCATGCACGGTTCCAACTCGCGGCACGGCGGCGCACTGCTCGAATTGCACACGGGCAGCGACACCTTCGTGCGTCCGAGCCTGGGTTCCTGGCTGAGCTACGGCCTCGGCACTGAGAATCGCGACCTGCCCAGTTTTATCACGATTTGCCCGACGCTGACCCACGGCGGAGTAAACGCTTTCGGCTCGGCGTTTTTGCCGGCGATTCATCAAGGGACGCCGCTCGGCAATGCCGGCACGCCGTCCGAGCAAGCGCAAATTCCGTTCATCAAAAGCGCCGAGGACACGCCGCTCGATTTGCAGCGGCTCGAACTCGATCTCTTGCGCGAAATGAACGAGCGCAAGCTCGCGGAGACCGGGCCAGACTCGGCATTGGAAGCGCGCATCAATTCCTTCGAACTTGCGTTCCGCATGCAAATGGCGGCGCCGGAACTGCAAGACCTCAGCCGCGAGAGTGAAGCCACCCAGAAACTCTACGGTCTGGATGACCCGGTGACGGCGAACTTCGGCCGGCAATGTTTGATGGCCCGGCGCTTTGCCGAGGCCGGCGTGCGTTTCGTTCAGGCGACGCACAGCTACAAGTGGGACCAGCACAGCGAACTGACCCGTGACCACGCCAAGAACGCTCGCGAAGTGGACAAGCCCATCGCCGGCTTGCTCACCGACCTGAAGGCGCGCGGGTTACTGGACGACACACTCGTGCTCTGGGGCGGCGAATTCGGCCGCACGCCGGTGACTGAACTAAACGGCGATGGCCGCGATCACAATCCGCAAGGCTACACCATGTGGCTGGCCGGCGGCGGCGTGAAACCGGGCTTCAGTTTCGGAGAGACCGACGATTACGGCTACTTCGCCGTGAAGGACAAAGTGCACATTCATGATTTGCACGCCACGATGCTCGCGCTGCTCGGCCTCGATCACGAGAAGCTGACGTATCGTTACGCCGGCCGCGATTTCCGGCTGACCGACGTGCATGGGCGCGTCGTCGAGGAGATCTTCGCTTGATCCTTGTTCGTCGAAGCCATTCCGAAGCGCTGGGGAGCGCACGCGCCCTCGCGTGCAGTGGTCGGCGCCCTCGCCGACCACATCCACTGGCGTGGAGCAGACACCATTTGGTGACTGGGTTTCGACAACATCCCACCCGGCGGGGCGCCGGGCGGAACACGCGAGGGCGCGTGTGCTCCCCAATCCCGGCTGCAGACTGATGGCCAAACGATATTGCCACATGAAAGCCTGGCGTTTTTATGGTTTCAACGACCTGCGTCTGGAAGAGGTCCCGATGCCGCGCTGCACGCCCGGGCACGTGGTCGTTCAAGTTCTCTGCGTCCAGCCCAGCGTGACTGAAGTGCAATTGGCGCGGGGGATTCGAACTTTGGCCTACGACCAAATCAAGCGCAGGCTGGAAACCGAGGCCCCGGTGCAGTTGTTCGGCCACGAGTTCTGCGCTCGAATTCTGGAAGTCGGCGCCGGCGTCTCCAGATTTCAACCGGGCGATCGCGTGGCCGCGCGCGCCAAGTTGCCATGCGGCACTTGCCCGCTTTGCCTCTCGGAGCGAAGCGAGCTTTGCCGGAGCGGCCCGATTATTGGATTTCAACTTCCGGGTTGTTTCGCTGAATTCGCGCTGCTGCCAGAGATCGCCCTCGTCAAGTTGGACGAGCGAATCTCAGATCAAGAAGCCGCTTGCCTTCAGTCGCTCAGCGATAGCGTCGCCGCCGTGGAAACCGCTGAAATCCGCATGGGCCAATCCGTGGCTATCTTTGGCCAAGGCAGCATGGGGCTCGAATGCCTCCAAATCTCGCGCAATTCCGGCGCGGGCCGATTGATCACCGTCGATGTGCGCGAGGAGGCTTGCCAAATCTCCAAGGAACTTGGAGCCGACCAAGCCATCAATGCGAACGAGTGCGATCCCGGCGCGGCCATCCGCGAATGGACGGACGGCATCGGTGCGGACGTGGTTTTTGAATGCGCCGGCGGCAGTCCCAAGCAAGGATTGTCCGGCACGAAGTCGCTGCTGCAAGCGATCAGCGCGGTGCGATCCGGCGGCAAACTGATTGGCGTTTCCTGGTTCGGCCAGCCGCTGGAGGTCGATATCGATCTGCTGCGCGAACGGAGCTTGCGTTACCTGTTCCCCGACATCAGCACGCGCGCGCATCTGGAGCACACGGTGAGGTTGGTGGCGTCGGGACGGGTGCGGTTGAAGCCTGTCATCACGCACACGCTGCACGGGATCGAGACCGTGCCGCAGGCGTTTGAAATCACGGGCAACAAAGCCAAATACAGAGCGATCAACCCGGCGCAAGTGGTGTTGGTGAAAGGCTGACCGCAGACCGACATGAGTGATGCTTTCCATGGACGGACGCCGCACTACCAAGTTCTGGAGTGCGCCAGTCCGTATCAGTTCAGCGTAGCGCAGATTTGTAATCGATTTGTAATCTGCCGTATCGCGGAATTGCATTCCGCAGGCTCCAGACAGATTCGCCCGCTCCGGAACTGGCCCGCGCGTTGCCGATTGCAAATCGGCGGTACGGCAGACTGCAAGTCTGCGCTACGTCGAAGTCCGGGACGCTTTACAGATACGCCGGTTCTCTGGCGGTCTTAATCCTTCCGAAGATTGCAAAAGCGGCAGGAGACTGCCGCACTGCAACTTGACGATATGCCAACCCGAATCGTGAGGTCCGGAATCCAAGCGACGCGCAAACGCTTACTGCGCTTCGGCACCGCTCTTCTGTCCGATGCCATGGGCAAGACCGGCGCCATGCAGCACGACATGCGCTGTTTCTCCGCCCATTGCCGAATGGCGGGTCCCGCCACGACCGTGCGGGTTCATACCGCTGACATCCTGATGATCGGCAAGGCGCTTTCGGTTTGCCCGAAAGGGCACGTTCTGGTCATCGATGGACAGGGCGAACTCAACACGGCGCTGTGGGGCGGAGCCACGACGGCTTGTGCTCGCTTGAAAGAATTGGCTGGCGTCGTGATCGATGGCGCCGTGCGCGATCGATCCGAGATTCGGCGCGACCGCTTGCCCGTGTTTGCTCGGGCGGTAGTGCCGAACGCGGGCGGCGCAGAATACGCGGGCGAAATCAACATCCCGATTCAATGTGGCGGCTGCGTGGTTCAGCCGGGCGATTGGGTGATCGGCGACGAAGACGGCGTCGTCGTGGTGCCGGCGAATCGTTTGGCTTCCGTGCTGACGACCGCGTCACGGCTGGCCGAGGTCGAGAAGAGGATCTATCGCCAAATCCGCCAGGGCCGGGATCTGGCGACGCTGCTTCGCTACGATGAATTACTGGCGCGCAAATCGAAGGGCGTGTTTCTGCCGCAGATGCGTTTTCTTGAGGGTGGAAAATGATCCGGAGGAGTTGAAACCGCAGATGAACGCAGATGGACACAGATGAGAGGCAGTTAGGCCGGTTGCCAAGGGCAGCTCCCAAAAAGGTAGGGCAGACCTGCCGGTCTGCCCCAATGACCGTCGTTTTGGCGGCGTCCGCAAATCACACGCGCGAGTTCGCAGTTCCGTGCCTTTCCCCTCACCCTGGCCCTCTCCCCAAGGAGAGGGGACAACGCCTCCACCCCGACGAATTCACGAAACGCCCATGAACAATTGCCGCGCTGGGTTCTTCTCTCCCTCTCCCCAGGGGAGAGGGCCGGGGTGAGGGGAAAGGAAGTGGAGAACCCTCGACGACTGCAAATCTGGCCGGCACAGAAATGAAAACGCCCATGAAATCGCCGAAGTACTTTTCAAAGTGGCTCACTTGCGTCCTGACGGCATCCGCCTTGATCGGTATTTCGGCAGCAAACGCTGCGGACGGACGGGCCGTCATTCGGGCGGTTCGTGGGACGGTTGAGTATTTCACTACACGCGACGGCTGGAAGCCACTCCGGGTGGGCACGGTCCTCGGACCTTCCGCGCTCATTAGAACGGGCGTGAACTCCGGCACGGACCTTTTTCTCGGCGAAAACGGGCCAACGGTCCGGCTGCTCGCAGAAACCACGCTGGGACTGGACAAGCTCAGCCTTGAGCGAACCGGCGTTGATGTCGTTATTGAGACATTCCTGGATCTGCAGAAGGGCACGATCCAAGGCAACGTGAAACCCTTGGCCGCGGCGTCGAAGTATGAAGTAAAAACGCCTCTTACACGATGTGAGATTCGAGGGACCGAGTATCAGATCAGTGCGGACGGGAAGCACCATGTGATCAGGGGATCGTTGATTATTTTCTATATCTTTGGCCCACCCGGCGCGCGATACCCTGTGAATGCGGGGCAAACTTTTGTACCTCCGGCGGACCACACAGTCCCGGGCGCGCGGCCAACAGTACGGCCAACCTTGCCAGACGAACAACTCCTGTGGGCGATAATTATCGATGACGATGAACTTTGGTCGCTTCCTCCTCTACCTCCTCCCCCGGAGCCGCTAGAATTCATTTCACCAGGTTCCGGCCGGCCAGCGCAATGAATAGACCGACTCACTCCGGGGAGCGCACGCGCCCTCGCGTGCAGTGGTCGGCGCCCTCGCCGACCACACCATTCGCCGAGAGCAGTCACCCTTTAGCGATTGGCTCCAACAACGTTCCGACCGGCGAGGCGCCGGTCGGAACACGCGAGGGCGCGTGTGCTCCCCAATTTCTCCTATTCACAGCGCTCTGGCTTTTCTGCGGCGCACTTTCGAGTGTCGATTCGACCGCAGCCTCCAGCACGTCCGGGCCGGCTGAAACACCGGAATCGCGTGTACGCAGCGATTCGTGGGCGCTGCACCGATTGACCGAGCCGCAGCCTCCGGCAGTGGTCCGAAGCGACTGGGCGATCAACGCCATCGACCGGTTCATTCTGTCCCGACTCGAAGCCGAGGGTTTGGCGCCGTCCCCGCGCGCGGATCGGACGACCTTGCTCCGACGTGTGACGTTTGATCTCATTGGACTCCCGCCCACGCCGGAGGAACTGGAGAATTTTCTGAATGACTCGTCGTTGCGCGCCTATGAAAAGGTTGTGGACCGTCTGCTCGCCTCGCCGCATTTCGGCGAGCGCTGGGCGCGTCATTGGCTGGACGTTGTCCGTTTCGCGGAAAGCGACGGTTTTGAGCGGAACACCCTGCGACCTCACGCTTGGCCTTACCGCGATTGGGTCATTCAAGCTTTCAATGACGACTTGCCCTACGATGAATTCGTGAGGCTGCAATTGGCCGGCGACGTTCTCAAGCCGGACGATCCAGGCGCCGTAATCGCCACGGGGTATCTCGTCGCCGGTGCGTATGATTTGCTGGGGAGCGTCGCGGGAACCGAGGCGATGCAAACCGCGACGCGGCAGGACCAGTTGGAAGATATCGTCGGCAATCTCGGCCAAACCTTCCTGGGATTGACCATTCAGTGCGCGCGTTGTCACGACCACAAGTTCGATCCGATCCCACAAAAGGAATACTACCAGATCGCGTCCGTCATTGGCGGCGTCTGGCCGGGCGCGCGTGAATTACTTTCCGAGAAAGCTCGGAGCGCCACGCAGCAAAAGCACGATGAGCTGGCGGCAGCGATCGAGAAGCTTCGGCCAAGCTTGTCGGCAATCGAAGGGTCGCTTCGGCAACAAGCGGAGAGCGAACTTCTCGCCGCGGCTGTCAAATTCGCCGAAGCGTCTCAAGCGAAAGCGAGCAAAGCGGTGGAGGAAGCTGCGGTCAAACTGGTCGAGACCAAGAAGAAGACGGACTCGGCCGCTGAGACGGACAAGGACAAGCTGGAGAAAGAGCTCGAGAAAACCAAAGAAAACCTGGCGAGCAAGACTCGGGAATGGGAGAGCGCCAAAGCAGCCACGGCCAAAGCGCGCGAGTCAAAACCGCGTGCGCCCTACGGCATGATCCTGGACCGGCTTCCCGAAGAAAGGCGGTCGGAGTATCGGCGTTTCGTTTTCGCGATCTCGCAACTCGAAATGCGCCGCCGGCTCCTCAGCCAGGGAACCGTCGCCGCGAACGTCCCCAAGCAGCCGAAGCCGTTTCATGTTCTCCAACGCGGTGACTTCCGGAGCCCAGGAGAAATCGTGCGCCCGGCGGGCATCGCGGCTTTGGCAGGTCCGAAGGCTGACTTCGGCCTGGCTCCGGACGGGCCGGAAGCGCCGCGCCGCGTCAAGTTGGCCGAGTGGATCACCGATCCGCTGAACCCGCTCTTGGCTCGCGTCATCGTCAATCGGCTGTGGCATTATCATTTTGGGGCCGGCCTGGTGGACACTCCAAACGACTTTGGCGCGAACGGCGGGCGGCCTTCGCATCCCGAACTCCTCGACTGGCTCGCACGCGAATTGATGCGTGAGGATTGGAGTCTGAAAAAGTTGCACAAGCTCATCGTCACGTCGGCAACTTATCGGCAATCCTCGCGCTCGAACGCTGAGGCCGCGAGGACCGACGGCTCCAACCGGTGGCTCTGGCGAAAGAGTCCCCAGCGGCTGGAAGCTGAAGCCATTCGAGACGCCATGCTTTCGGTCTGCGGCGAGTTAAATCAGGAGATGGGCGGACCGAGCTACCGCGATGTTGAGCCGGAAAAATCGGGCGACAACACCGGCTACCGTTTTGTCGGCGGTTTCAATGGCGCGTTCAATCGGCGCACGGTTTACCGGACATGGATCCGCCGCGTGAATCATCCGCTGCTCGAAGCGATGGACTGCGCCGATCCATCGATCTCGATTCCGCGCCGGACGGTGACGACCACGCCTCTGCAAGCGCTGGCGCTTTTGAACAATCCATTCATGACGAGCGCCGCAGAAGCATTCGCCCGGCGACTAACCCGCGAGGCCGGGGGTGATCCCGTTCGACAGATTCGGCGCGCTTACCGGCTGGCCTATTTGCGCGAGCCAGCCGAAGAAGAGACCGCGTCGGCCCAGCGTTTCATCGCCGAGCACGGCCTCAGCGAATTCTGCCTGGTCCTCTTCAACAGCAATGAGTTTGTTTATGTCGATTGAAACAGTTATGGCGACGCGATTTCTCTGAGACAATTGGTTAGAGCAATGCGGAACACCCCTCGCCAACCGTTGACGAGCATGCTCGTGGCTGGCTCACGTGCGCTTGTCAATATCAAGGCCCATCGCTAGATTGTCCGCATGAAGAACACCACCGTTAGCGTTTCCCTGGCTCCACGCTACACGGCGATTCTCCGTCGGTTGCGCCGGAGTGGGCGCTATCAGACCGACAGCGAGGTAATGCGCGCGGCGCTGGAGCGACTGGAGGAAACGGAGTGGGATCCCAACGCATACCCACCCGGCAGTCTGGCGTGCCTCTACACCCCGGCCCGGAACCGTGAGGAACTCCAACTGAATAAGGTTAGCAGCCTTAAGGTGGAGCGCGATGAGTAAGCAGCAGTGGGAAATCTGGACGCTGGATTTCCCGGGCCGTGGCGAGCATCCCGCCGTGGTTGTGTCGCACCCGGATCGCTGCGCCCGCGCTGCAGTGGTCAACGTGCTCTACGGCACGAGCCAGCGCCAGAGCCGTCCGGCGCAGGAGAACGAGGTCGTGCTCAACAGTGCCGACGGCTTGGACTGGGAGACGTTTTGTGTGTGCGACCATTTGTATTCAGTCGAGACGACTCAACTCAAGCGGAACCGCGGGAAGGTCAGCCGAGAGCGCCGCCGCGCCATACGCCGCAAGCTCATCCAATTCTACCGCCTGCTTGCGGATGACTGAGCCGACCGACGCCAATCGCCGCGAGGGATAATTATCGTGGATCACAAGGAATTTCAGTCCTCAGATGGTCCTACACGAGGTTCATTCTCGTTGCCGGACTTCCAATGCCCTGAAGACGTTCGAGTAATTCTCGAACAAGTAGGCATGCTTGATTTGTTACAAGCATTGCGCAAGATGCAAGAGGTCGCCGTGGAAACAGACGCCGCACAGCTCGCCTGCACGAGCTTTCAATTCCACAAACTTGGTTCCTGGTTTGATGATTTCGCAAGAGATGACTTTCCAGACCAAGAACTTAGATTGTGGGAGCATCTCGCGAAGGTG
>JACPRI010000423.1 GCA_016190065.1 Verrucomicrobiota bacterium | reverse complement strand
TCAAACTGCCTATAACCGCTATGAGGATTGGCAGGAGGGTCGTGGTGAAGTGTTCCTGCGACATTTGGACATTTCATTTGCCTATCTGCGACGCTTTCCAGAGATCGCGCCGATATTTCATGAGCATCATCATACACAGCTTGAGCCCGTCTCCAGCAGCGGTCGCTCAGCTGGCGTTCGGCGAGGCCATGAGGACGGCCATCGAGAAATGAAAACCAAACCGTACCGAGTTGATTTCTGGGACAGCTTCGATCGGAGTTGGGTCGGCCTTCAGCAAGACTTTGAAGACCTTGCCGAAGCCGTAGCACTGTGCGATCAGATGCAAGCAGAGCTTCCCCAAGGCAACAAGGACTGCGGAGAACACTACGGGGTAATCGATCTGCGCCTCGGTAGGGAAGTCTATTGTGGGCAGCATGGGCGAGGTAGCGGGACGGGGCCAGCCGATTAGAGTGGAAAGAAACAATGTCGCCGAACAAGATCACTGCACCGAACTGCCGCCAAGCGCCACAGTTTCCATGCCCCCCGTTTTTCGGATGCCTCATCCGCTGGTGGCGCGCGGTTCCGGCGGCAGTCGGTGAATTCCGGCGTTAGGCGGCTTGACCTCGACACTATGAAGCGGAACGTCGGTCTAAGAATCCTGAACTGCGCCGCCGTTTTGGTGATGCTGGGTGGTTGTTACGACATGCTGATGCCAGCAGTCCCCTCCAATCTTCTGAGTTATCTGGAGGTCACCAAAGCAGAAATGTCACCCCACCTGTCCTCGCTGTTATTGGGTTTTCTGCGCGCACTCGGTGGTTGTTTGCTTGCCATTGGGATTACTGCTCTTCTGATTATCAATGGCCCTGTCAGGCGGGGTGAGCGTTGGGCTGCATGGACGCTCCTGATTTTGATTGGCCTTTCTGAGGGCATAAACGCCTCTCAAATGTGGAGGTTTGGGTCGCCATACTACGCTCCGCTGGCTTTCGTTGCGCTGACGGTGGTGGGTGTGATGCTGCTGCCGAGACCCTCGGAGGCAAAGTTGTGAGTAATTCACCGCCTAAGTTTTTCCAGCGGCTGTTTTCCAGCGCCTGGGCGAGTCCCCACCTTGGGTCGGTCCGAAGAAAACCCAGCGGAACATGGCCTGCGGAAGGGCTGGGGATGAGGCCCCGAGACCGAGAAGGCGAGTGAAAAGCGGCGGTCGAGCAGACCCCAGCGGTGAACGCGTTCGGGCGCGCTCGGCGAAAAGGAGCCGGGCGGGAGTGGAGTTCATGGAGGTCGAGGCCGAGGCAGCAAGGGCGGCGATTGACCGGCTGGCCAGCGTCCCAACCAGCTCATCGGTTGGTGGCAGCAGGGACAGAGCGGAGCGGGAATCGGGGCTGACTCCAAGAGGACTTGGGATTCGACGGGCCGAAGGCCCTCGGGGATTTTCCAGGTCTGCTGCCGGAGATTGAGCTTCCACTATTCGTTACGGAGAGGCACGACGATTTCCAGGAACTGCTCATGACTCGGCACAACAGTTCGGTCGTGTTTACCAGCCGTGCGGGGATTACGAAGAGGCCCTACATGTGTGCCGCCGTGAGACGTGCAGCCCACCTGTGGCGGCGCGATTGATCACGAGGATATTTGAGCGTACACGTCTTGAGCGTCTGGCTATCGAACTATGAAGCCGAGCTATGCGCTGTTGGTTCGCGAGAAGTGACCTGCCCGTCTTCCGCTTCAAGCATCCATCGAGATACCAACGCGCAGCCGAACTGAAGGAATTCGGTCGCTGGGTTTGTCGGAAGAGACGTTGGTCTAGATCGTCCTTGCTTTCCTCCATTGCGAAAACGACGGGACGACTGTGGGCAGCTCCAATCGTCGCCTATACTCTTCAAACTCTTCCGCCGTGGCTGGGCTCACCGCTGATTAGGCGGAGGAATCCTGAGAATTCGTGCATAAAATTAGGTTACTTTGACTTGTATCAAAGTTAATCACCTCAAGGCGGTATTCGATCAGGATGTGACAAAAAAGGTCAAAATCCTTCTGTCGCGTTCAACAGAGCCGGCCTCAGAATCTTCCGCCAACCCGCAGCCTGATTCAGCAGCTCGCGCTTCTGCTCCATCGATTCTGAATCATGCGGAGCTTTGCCACTAAAAGGAAATGAACTCCCAAGTCGGCCAAACCAGGCTCATCGAATCGATCAAGGAAACCCTCAGGCAGGTCAAGTACCTTCCCTACGCTCGGGATGTTGTCTCCTTCGGTGTGGTGAAGCAAATCATGGTGGAAGATGGCATAGTCCGAGTCGAACTGGAGGTCAACTCGCCGAGACCCGAGGTGAGCTTTCAAATCCAGGCTGACGCGGAGAAGGCGCTTCGCGCACTGCCGCAGTTGAAGGGCTGTGAAGTGCGGATTGAGATGGCGCACACGTCAGAATCGGAATTGCCCTCTTCGAGCCGGCACGGACCCAATCTAAATCCCTTGCAGGACGGCTTGAGTCAGGCGACGGGATTTCTTGATCCGGACCCATTGATTGCGACCACACTCAGACCCGACATCGCGCCAAACGCGGGTTACGAGGAAGATGGACCGTCGTCGCTGGGTGGGCCGTTGGGGGACCGAGCATCCACGAAATGGCAAGGGGCGATTCCGGTGTTTCAGTGGGAGATAGATCCTTCCAGTCCTGAACGCCAGGAGTATGGTGAAGCCGAGGCAGAACGGGGAGGATGGATTTTCCGAATGTGGTGGCAAATCCATCCGGATGGACTGGTTTACGCCGCCATTTCAGCACTTGGCGAGGAGGAAGAGGAACGGCCTCTGGCTCGGCGCCATCCCATCGGTCGGAACGTGGCCGTGAACCTGGTTTATGATCTGCAACGCGAAGGCGTCGTCGCCATCTACGGCACGGCGTTGGATTTTCGGCCCTTTGTCGAAGTTTTCGTCGAAGGATTTTTGGGTCAGAAGGCGTGTGCGAAAGGAGAGACCACGGCTCCGGCAGCCGACATCGAAATTCCGATTCCGAAATCAGGAGCCGAACAGAGTCGGCTCACTTCGGCGCCTACAAATCACCCAAAGGAAAACAAACCATGAGCAAGAGCGGCAACGGCAATGGCAACGGTTCGCGCTGGTTTCGCGTGCTGGATGAACCGCGTGATTGGGAAGAATTCTACCGCAAACGGTGGACTTATGACCGCTCGGTCCGCACGAGCCACAGTGTCAACTGCTCCGGTTCCTGTTCCTGGGAAGTGTTCGTCAAGGACGGCCTGATCTGTTGGGAACTCCAGAAGACCGACTGGCCGCAAATCAATTCCGACACGCCGAACTATGAGCCGCGCGGCTGCCAGCGAGGCATCTCGGCGTCGTGGTATCCTTACAGCCCGGTGCGGCCCAAATACCCCTACGTGAGGGGCGTGTTATTAGACATGTTTCGCCGAGAGCGCGAGGCAGGCAAAGACCCGGTCGAAGCGTGGGCCTCCATCGTCGAGAATCCCGAGCGCAAGAAGAAATACCAGACCGCCCGCGGCAAGGCGGGTTGGCGGCGCGTGAAGTGGGAAGAATCCACCGAGATCATCGCGGCCTCGCTCATCTATACGATCAAGAAATACGGGCCGGACCATATCGCGTCGTTCTCGCCGATTCCGGCGATGAGCATGGTGAGTTTCCTCTCCGGCCAGCGGCTGAACAATCTGCTCGGCGGCACGATGCTCAGCTTTTACGAGTGGTATCACGACCTGCCGCACATCATGCCGATGATGTGGGGTGATCAGACGGACGTGGCCGAGTCAGCGGATTGGTATCAAAGCGTGTATTGGATTGTCGTCGGCTCGAACCTGCCGATGACGCGCACGCCCGACTGCCACTTCGCCTCGGAGCACAAGTTCAATGGCGGCAAGATCACCAATCTCGCCCCGAATTATTCGGACGTGACGAAGTTCGCCGACCTTTGGGTGCCGGTGCGACCCGGCACGGACGCGGCGTTTCTCTCCGCGTGCATCCACGTCATCCTCCAGGAATTTCATCATCAGAAGCAGGAGCCGTATTTCATAGAATACACCAAGCAATACACCAATCTGCCGTTCCTGGTCATGCTCGAACCGGCGGACAAGCCGGGCGAGTATCTGCCGGGCCGCTTCCTCCGCATCTGCGATCTCACGGGCTTCGAGGACGAGCAGCATCCGGAGTGGAAGATGGTGATGCTCGACAGCCAGACCGACGAGATTCGCCTGCCCGGCGGCTCAGTCGGTTTCCGTTGGGAGACAAAAAAGCCCGGCCGCTGGAATCTCAAACTCGAAGATCAGAAGACGGGCAAGCCGTTTGACCCGGTGCTGACGCTGCTCGGCAAGTCGAAGCAGGAAGCCGGCGTGCGCTTCGCCGATTTCAGCGACACGTTCGACGTCAACTTCGGCAAGACGCCCGGCAAAGGCCGCCCCGCACGCGAGAGCGTTCGTGGCGTTCCGGTAAAACAGCTTCAACTCGCCGACGGCAAGACCGTGCTCGTGACCACGGGTTACGATCTGCTGATGGCCCAATACGGCGTGAATCGCGGCTTGTCCGGCGCTTATCCAAAGAATTACGACGACCCCGCGCAGCCCTTCACTCCCGCGTGGCAGGAAAAGCAGACCGGTGTGGACCGATCGCTCGGCATCCGTGTCGGACGCGAGTGGGCCGAGAGCGCCGCGCGGACCAAGGGCAAGTGCATGTTCATCACCGGTTCGGGCGTGCTGCACTGGTACCACGGCGGCTCGCTCACGTATCGCGCCGAAGCGGTGATGGGCATCCTCTGCGGTTGCATGGGCCGCAACGGCGGCGGGTTCAACCATTACGTTGGCACGGAGAAAATTCGTCCGTACGCCGCCATCCAGAATCTCGGCGGCGGCGCGGACTGGCACAATGTCACGCGGATGATGAACAGCACCTCCTACTGGTATTTCCACACCGATCAGTGGCGCTACGACGGCATGGTGCTTGATCCGCTTTGGACGCCGTCGGCGAAGGTGTTGCCGGAGAAGAAGCACGCCGCGGACATGAACATGCTCGCCGTGCGCAACGGCTGGCTGCCGTGCTATCCGCAGTTCGACAAGCGCAACCCGATTGACGTGCTCAAGGAAGCGCGCGCCGCCGGAGCGAAAACGGACGCGGAAGTCTCCGATTACCTCGGGAAGCAACTCAAGAGCGGCAAGCTCAAGTTCGCGCTCGAGGACGTGGACGCGCCGGAAAACCACCCGAAAGTCATGTGGGTTTTCCGCGGCAATCTGGTCGGCACTTCCATGCGCGGTCACATGTATTTGCTCAAGCATTTCCTCGGCACGCACCACAACGTGCTGGGGGAGGACCGTTCAAAAGGCCTCGTCCAGGACATCAAATGGCATGAGCAAGCGCCGGAAGGGAAGCTCGATCTGTTCGTCAACGTCAACCTGCGCATGGATTCCTCCGCCAACTACGCGGACATCGTGCTGCCCACCGCGCATTGGTATGAGAAATACGACCTGACCTGCACTGATCTGCACTCCTTCCTGCATCCGTTCACGCCCGCGCACGACCCTCCGTGGGAAACGCGCCACGATTGGGACGCCTTCAAGGCCATCGCGCAGAGCTTCACTGAACTGGCGAAGAAACATCTGGCCGAGCCAGTCGAGGACCTCGTGATGCAGCCACTCATCACCGACACGCCAGACGAGTTGGCGCAACCGTTTGGCGAAGTGCGCGATTGGAAAAAGGGCGACGTGGAATTGATCCCCGGCAAGACCGCGCCGAAGTTCCGCGTCATCAAACGCGACTACACCAAGATTCTCGACAAATTCACCACGCTCGGCCCGCGGCTCTGCGAGGAGAAGGGGTACGGCACGAAAGGCATTGATTGCTGCCTGAAGGCGGAATACGAGGCGCTGAAGAAGAATTACCTCGTCGGTGAAAAGGACGGCCGGCCTTCCATGGAGACGGCGCAGCAGGTCGCAGAGATTATTCTGCGCATCTCGCCGGAAAGCGATGGCGAGGTGAGCCACAAACTTTTCCAGACGCTGGAGAAGCAGACCGGATTGCACCTCACCCATCTGATCGAAGGCGACCGCGAGATTCATCATAACTTCAACGACCTGATCTCCCAGCCGCGCCGGAGCCTCACGTCGCCGCATTGGTCGGCCATCGAATCGCCGGGGCGCACTTATTGTCCGTGGACGATGAACGTCGAGACGCTCAAACCCTGGCACACGCTCACGGGCCGGCAGGAGATTTACTTCGATCACCGCGCGTACCGCGAGTTGGGCGAGTGCCTGCCGACCTACAAGCCGCCCGTCGATATGATCGGTATCGGCGACGCCGTCGTCGCGAAAGCCGGACCGACCGCACGACCGTTCCGTTGGATCACGCCGCACGGCAAGTGGCAAATCCACTCCATGTTCTGGGACTCGTGGCAGATGCTGAACCTGTTCCGGGGCGGCCAGGTCGTCTGGATCAGCGAGGACGACGCGCGAGCCATCGGCGTCCGGGACAACGACTGGGTCGAAGTCTTCAACGAAAACGGAATTGTGGTCGTGCGCGCCGTGGTCAGCCAGACCATCCCGCGCGACATGGCGATCATGTATCACTCGAGCGAGCGCCACGTGAACGTGCCGTTCTCGAAGTTGGCGCAGGAGAAAGGATGCAGCGATCTGCGCGGCGGCAATCAAAACGCGGCCACGCGCATCATGATGAATCCCGCCACCATGATCGGCGGCTATGCGAACTGGACTTACTTTCTGAACTACTGGGGTACGAGTCCGTCCGAGCGCGACTGCGTGGTGTTCATCCGCAAGATGCCGCTGGAACCGGGCAAGAAGAAGGTCATTTACCAGGAGAAAGAACTTCCTCGGTAGTCCGAGTATGAATCGGGAGTCCAACCAACAATGCAGCGTCCACGTTTGTCGGACGCGCACTTCCCCCTCACCCCGGCCCTCTCCCCAGGGGAGAGGGGGAGTCCGACGCCGCGCGGAGACGAGCCCGAAGCGCATTGATTCGCCAATAAGCTGTATCCGTTTCTCCCTCTCCCTGAGGGAGAGGGCCGGGGTGAGGGGGAACGCGGTGTCCAAACGGCAAGCGGTGACGACGTTGAATTGAACTCCTAGAGAAGACGACGTTTATGCAAATCAAACGACAGATGGCGATGGTGTTCAACCTGGACAAGTGCATTGGCTGCCAGACCTGCACCGTTGCGTGCAAAAACGTTTGGACCAATCGCGAAGGCGCGGAGTACATGTTCTGGAACAACGTCGAGAGCAAACCCGGCATCGGCTATCCGAAGGAATGGGAAAACCAGGACCTCTACCGGGGCGGTTGGGTCCGCAAGGAGGGCGCCGAAGCTCCAAAGCTCCGCAACGCCTCGCGCTTCTGGGAGATGATCAATCTGTTCTTCAATCCGGTCATGCCCCAGATGGAAGCGTACTATGGCAAAGGTCCCTTCACGTTCACGTACGAAGATCTGCATTCGAACGAATCGACGACGCGCTCGCAACCGGTAGCGCGGCCCAAGTCGATGATCACCGGCGAAGAGGACATTCCGCTCGAGTACGGAGTGAATTGGGAAGACAACGGCGCGGGCGTGACGGAGGACGGCACCGGCGGGCTCGACTACAACTTCAAAGACATGTCGCCGGAGGAGCGGCAGGCGTTCCTGAGTTACCAGAAAGTGTTCATGTTTTACCTGCCGCGCATCTGCAACCACTGCATGAATCCCGGCTGCGTGGCGGCGTGTCCGAGCGGCGCGGCTTACAAGCGCGAGGAAGACGGCGTCGTGTTGATCGATCAGCATCGCTGCCGTGCGTGGCGCTACTGCATCACTTCCTGCCCGTACAAGAAGGTCTATTTCAACTGGCGCACGGGGAAGATGGAGAAGTGCATCCTCTGTTACCCGCGCATTGAGACCGGCCAGCCGCCGGCCTGCTTCCATTCGTGCGTAGGGCGCATTCGCTACATGGGGCCGCTGCTTTACGACATGGACCGAGTGCCGGCCGCCGCCAACGTTCCGGATTTAGAGTTGGTGCAGGCGCAGCGGGACGTGATTCTCGATCCGAACGATCCGCAGGTCATCGAAGAGGCGCGGAAGTCTGGAATCGGCGAGCCGTGGCTGGAGGCCTGCCGCCGCTCACCGGTGTACAAAATGGTCAAGGAATGGCGCATCGCGCTGCCGCTGCACTCGGAATTTCGCACGATGCCGAGTTTGTTCTACGTGCCGCCAGAGAGTCCTGTGCAGACCACCGGCAACGGTCACGGCAACATCCGCATGGCCGGCAAGGACGACGGCAAACAGCACTTGCCTAACCTGGAAGAATTCCGTGTGCCCATTAAATACCTGGCCCGGTTGCTCGCCGCCGGGAACGAACAGGAAGTCAAGACAGCTCTGACCCGGTTGCTGGCCATGCGCGCGTATCGCCGGTCGATGCGCGTGTATGGCCAGTCTAATTTGGAAGTGCTCAAACAAGCCGGGCTGACGGAAAAGCAGGCGATCGAGATGCACCGCTTGCTGGCCCTGGCCCATTACCACGAGCGCTTCGTTGTTCCGACGGCTCACCGCGAGGCCACAGCGAATGCTCCGTACATCGAGCGCGGTTTTGCGGGTTACGACGAAATGGCGCCGGGCGCACAGCCGCGTCGGCGCCAGTGGTTCCATGGTGCGAAACAGGAAGTGGGCAGTTGATTTGACGCTATGACCCCTATCACCAATCCCAATGCGTATCGGTTTCTCGCTGAAGTTCTGCTCTATCCGCAGGACAGGAACTTCGAGAACCTGGAGAGTTACGCCGAGGCCGCCGTCGCGGCCAGTCCGGGCCTTCAACAAAGCATCGCGTCGATCCTGACGGATCCGGAATGGGACGACTGCGATCCTTACCTGCAGACCTTCGAGATCGCGCCCCGGGCTCCGCTTTACCTGGGCCACTACCTGTTCGAGGAACCAAGGAACTGCCGTGGCGCTGCGATCTCAGGCCGCAACAACTACATGATCCAGCTCAAGAATGTTTACCGCCATTTTGGGTTTGAGTTGCAGGGCGGCGAACTGCCGGACTTCCTGCCGGCCATTCTCGATTTCCTCGCCCTCAGCGCCGATCATCCGGACCAGAAGCGTCGGCAGTGGATGATTCGAGTGTTTGTGAAGCCGGCCTTGCCGTCGTTCATTCAGGCGCTGCGGAAGGTGAACAACGTTTACTCCCACGTCGCCGGAATTCTGGAAGCGCTCATCAACGCGGAATTGGTGGACACGGCGGCGCAGAGAAGTGAAGCAGCGGCGGCGCTCGCCTGACGCTCCAGTCTGATTGAATCGCGTGTGCACATGAATTCGCCTGTCGATGTAGCCTGCGGCCGTGAGGCCGTGGGCGGTTCTTTGCTGCTTTCCGTGACTGCATCGCGGTGTGCGGGCACTGCCTTCCCCCTCACCCTGGCCCTCTCCCTCAGGGAGAGGGAATCATGCAAGCCGCGATGGGTCGAGCCTGATGCTCTCGACTGCTCGAAAGGCAGCGTTCCATGCTCCCTCTCCCCTGGGGAGAGGGCCGGGGTGAGGGGGAACGAGATACCCAGTCACGTTCCAGAGCGCGATAACTCGGATTCGGCGAGATTTCGCGACGAACTTGCCACGCGCCGGGTTGCAGACCGGCGCTCCCAGAACAATTTGAATTTATGAAGAGCTCCTTCCTCACCAACTTCCTCTGGGGTGTTTATCCTTATCTCTGCATTACGCTATTTCTGGCGGTGCCGGTCATCCGCATGATTTACCGGCCGTTCGGCTTCAGCACGCGCGCGACCAGCCTGTTCAACCGCAATCTCCTCGGCGTGGCGTCGCTCCCACTCCACTGGGGCATTCTCCTCGTCTTTGTCGCGCACCTGGCCGGTTTCATCGGCGGACTGCTCGGCCTGGAAGGTTGGATTACCTTCTTCCGTTGGGCCGGGCTGATCGGCGGTTTCCTCACGCTCTTCGGTTGCATCGTTGCACTGGCGCGGCGTTTCGCGGTGCCAGAAGTCCGCGCCATGAGCCAGTGGGACGACTATTGGGTCCATGGGTTCCTGGTGGCGCTGTTGACCCTTGGCTTATACCAGGTGGTCGTGGACAAAATTTTTGGCGTGGCTTACACGGCTTCCTCGTGGCTGGCCAGCGTGGCCCAGTTCAATCCCCAGCCGGAATTGATGGCCTCGGCCAGTCTGATCAGCAAGTGGCACGTCTTCTTGGCTCTGACGTTCTTCGCCGTGTTCCCGTTCACCAAGCTGGTTCATTTCTGGACTTTCCCGATCAATTACTTCGTCCGCCCCTACCAAAGCATGCGGACCGATCGCTTCAAATCTCAGCGAAGATGGGAATTCGCTTTGCGGAGTGACAAGTCATTCCTGACCTACTCGCTCGCGGCGCTGGTGGTTTTCTTCGGCGGGTTTTCCCTGTTGCTCGGCTACACCAAAACCAACGGACTGAACAAATCTCCGAAGCCCATTCTATCGTGGACAACCGGCGGGCGGCTGGCCGGGATGCCGCTTTACATCAGTCAATGCGCCCGTTGTCACGGCCTGCACGGCGATGGCCAGGGACAAGGCGCGGAATCGCCCACCTTCGCCACGCTGCCGCGCGATCTGACGGCGGCGAAATTTGCGTTCATCTCCACAGACAACGGGATTGCTTCGGATGCAGATCTCGCGCGCGCGATTCGATACGGTCTGGTGCCGGCCGGAATGCCGGCCTTCGCGGAACTGGACGACGACCAGGTCGCGTCGTTGGTGGTGATCGTCCGAGGATTCACCAAACAAGCTGGCGAAGCGCCCGGGAACGCGATCGCGGTTCCGCCGTGTCCACCGCAGGCCAGTGTCGAACGCGGGCGCGAACTGTTCCAGCAAGGATGCGCGCCCTGCCACGGACTGCAAGGACGGGGCGACGGGCCGAATGTGGGAACCCTACGGGATTTTGCGGGGCGCCGGCTCCAGCCGCGCGATTTGGCGAATCCGCAAGCGTACAAGGTCGGCACTCAACCGGAGCAAATTTATCTGCGCGTCGCCGCCGGCACGCCACCCACGATGCCGGCTTTCCAGGGAACGTTTCCGCCGCAAGATCTGTGGTCGATCGTGAAATTCGTCGAAGCGGAGTTGCTCTCTGGAAAGCTGGCCCGGCAGATGGCGGCAACTCCTGCAAAATCGCCATCCTCGATGGAACCCAAGAAACCTGAAAAGGGCGCCGGCAGCTTTGAGTGAGAGTGTGTTTTGAGAATGCCTTTTGGGTGGATCATCGGGAGTTTGTTGGGGCGGGCTACGGCCTGCCGCTCTTGTCGAAAGCAGGTTGCTGGTATCTGTTTGGCGTAGCGCAGATTTGTAATCGATTTGTAATCTGCCGTATCGCGGAATTGCATTCCGCAGGCTCCTGACAGATTCGAACGCTCTGGAACTTGTCGGCGCACTGCCGATTGCAAATCGGCGATACGGCAGACTGCAAGTCTGCGCTACGTCGAAGGCCGAGACGCTAAACACATACGGTTGCTGCCGAAAGCGCGCTGGTAGCCCGTCCCATCCATTTTCAAGACACGTTCTGGGACGATAAACCCAGATGAGCGCGGCTTCCGCTGCGCCGTCTGTGTCTGTCGGGAAGTTGTCTGGGCGCAAGAGCCCAGGAGTTCGCTATAAATGCGTCATGATGCCTGCCGGGGCAAATCGAAACCTGTTTCTGGCCACGGTCGCCTTTGCTGTGTCCTTTTCGGTTTGGGGGCTGATTGCCGGACTGGCGCCGTTGTTGAAGGCGGAGCTGGCGTTATCGGCAACCGAGACCAGTGTCATGGTCGCGGTCCCAGTGCTCATCGGAGCGATTGGCCGGCTTTGGGTGGGCTTGATTACCGACCGCTTCGGAGGGCGGTTGGTCTTCAGCGCACTGCTGTTTGCTTCGGTGTTACCTCCGCTGGCCTTGGCCGTGAACCACTCTTACGGGAGTCTGCTGTTTTGGGGACTCTGGCTGGGCGTCGCCGGGAGTTCGTTTCCCGTCGGGATCGCCCTTGTTTCGCAGTGGTTCCCTGCGGAGAAGCAGGGAACGGCGCTGGGAATTTTTGGCGCCGGAAACATCGGGCAATCCGTCGCGGTCTTCTTCGGCCCGGTGTTGGCGCGTCGATTCGGGATGGCGGCCACTTTTGCCTGCTTCGGGATGCTCTCGCTGGTCTGGGGATTGGTCTTTGCCGTTTGGGCGCGGAACGCCGGGACCAGCGCGCCACCCAAGACGCTTCGCGACAATCTGCGGGTGCTGCGCACGGAGCCGCTGACATGGGTTTTAAGCCTTCTCTACTTTCTGACCTTCGGAGGATTCGTGGCCCTCGGCGTCTATTTGCCGATTCTCCTGAAAGAGTTGTTCTCGCTCGACCCGGCCGATGCGGGCGCCCGGACGGCTGGCTTCATCCTCCTGGCGACGGCTTGTCGGCCCGTGGGAGGATGGCTGAGTGACCGTTGGAGCGGGCAGCGCGTGCTGTATGGTGTGTGCTGGGGCATCGCCCTGATCGCCTGGTTCATGGCGTGTCCATTCATCCACACGTTCACTCTCGGCGCGCTGGGGTGTGCGGCCTTGCTGGGACTCGGCAACGGCGCCGTCTTCAAGCTCGTGCCCCAGTATTTCCCAGCACAGACCGGCACGGTGACTGGCCTGGTGGGAGCGGCGGGTGGTCTCGGCGGCTTTTTCCCGCCATTGGTTCTCGGAGTATTAAACGACTTCACGGGCTCCTATTCCGCAGGCTTCCTTTTGTTGAGCGCGTTCGCGCTTGGATGCACCTGGATTTTTTGGCACACGTTCCTGCGCAGCGGACGGCGCGCAAAAGTGGCTCCGCAAGCCGAGGCCGCGGCTACCGCCTGATTCCCTGGCTCTCGGCGGGCAACCTTGTTAACCCCGTCACCCTCGTGAGTCCGATTCAACTAGGGTTCATGGCTCTGGTCCTCGGTTGGGCGGCAGCGGTCTCTGCTGCGGACGGCGAATCCACCATAGAACTTGGCCATTCTTCGCCGCGCGAGCAGACCAGCGTCCCGACTCAACGCCGCTCGGAGTTGCCCGACGTTTTCGTCATCCAGAACCGCGCGCTCAGAGTATCGGTCAACACGGTGGACGGGAGGTTTTCGGTCCTGAATCTGCGCACGGATCGCTACCTGTCCCAACGATCAGCGAAGCAAGAAATCGTTGTGCTGGATGGCGAAGCCTCGCCGGGCCGGATCGATTTGAAACTCCGGCACTCGCCGTCCGGACTGGAGTTCACGGCCACGTGGCAACTGTCCGGCGACCAGCCTGAATTCACGGTCCTGCTCGCGGGCGTGGGTCCAATGCCGACCGTGTTGAATTACCCGCATCCCTTCCCTTCCTCCCAGGGTGATTACCTGATCATCCCGCTCAACGAAGGCATCTCCTTTCCGGCAGAGGATGCCACGATCCAATCAATGCGACTTGCGGCTCACGGAGGCCTTGGACTCTCCATGCGGTTCTGGGGCGTCACCGACGGCGCGCGGGGGCACATGGCGGTGATTGAAACTCCAGACGCCGCGGCCATTCGGATCGACCGTGTCGAAGGACAGTTGGCCGTGGCGCCGGAATGGGAAGCGGAAAAAGGCCTGTTCGGGTCCCCGCGCCGGTTGCGTTACGTTTTTTTCGAGCAAGGAGGGTACGTCGCCATGTGCAAATGCTATCGGGCCTACACCCGACAACAGGGTCTGCAGAGAACTCTGGGCGAGAAACGGGCCAGCAACCCGAACGTGGATCGGCTCGTGGGAGCAGCGAACATCTGGTGCCGGGAAGAGAGACCGGTTGAACTTGCGCAAACCATGAAAACCGCCGGCCTCGATCGCCTTTTCTGGAGCAATCCGTCACCTGACAATGCGCGTAGCTTGAACGCCCTGGGCATGCTCGCCGCTTCCGAAGAGCTGATGCTCGTTAACGGCTTGGAGACGGGGCACGAGGCGGCCGTACGGTTCGCTCATTACTCTGAAGGGATGATGAGCCTGGTGCCGTACCGTGTATCGGAGGCCGACCGTGCTGGGCCGCAAAATCTGATCGAAGCACCTGAGCTTGCGGCCAGGTTTCAGTTGGACCATCGCTATCGATTGCCGCTCTGGGAATTGGTTTACCACGATTGCGTCGTGGCCCACTGGCATCGGAGCGACGGCAACAACAGCCAGCCGGTGCTCTGGGGGAAACGCGATTTGTTCAACCTGCTCTACGGCACGCCGCCGCTGTTCCTCCTCAATCGCGCCCTCTGGGAGACCAACCAGACGCGGATCGTGCAAAGCTACCGCGCGATCTGCCCTCTGGCCCGGGCCGTGGGATATTCGGAAATGTTGACGCATCGGTTTCTGACACCGGAGCGGGACGTGCAACAAACGCTTTTCGCCAACGGGATGATTGTGACGGTGAATTTCGGCCAGGCGCCATACCCGCTCACTTCGGCTCTGGTCATTCCGCCGCTGGGATTCCATGTCATCGGCCTGCCTCGGCAATAACCATTCAGTGAAGAGACCGCTAATCCACGCTAATCGACGCTAATACGGACCAGGAAAAGGAAACGGCGCGCATACAAGACGCGTCACTGAATGGTGAACAATGTCCAACTCCTGAAACACCTTTCCGAGAATTGATTTCATTAGCGTTTATTGGCGTTGATTAGCGGTTCAACTGCTCTTTCCAGGTAGTTTTCTTTCGGGATTCCACATGCGGAGGCGATGGCATAGTCTGCGCGCATGAGCGACGTCACGCGCATACTCGAAGCTATTGAGCGAGGGGAGACCAAGGCCGCCGATGATCTCCTGCCGCTCGTTTATGAGGAGTTGCGCAAACTGGCGGCGGCGAAGATGGCTCAACAATCCCCGGGCCAGACCTTGCAGGCGACCGCGCTGGTCCATGAAGCGTACCTGCGCCTCACTGGTGGCGTGCGTGATCAATGGCAGGATCGCGTGCATTTCTTCCGTGCCGCCGCCGAAGCGATGCGCTGCATCCTGATCGAGAACGCTCGCAAGAAAAGCCGCTGGAAACGAGGAGGGCGGCTGGAGCGGGTGGAGCTTGCGGGGTTGGAGCTGGCCGCGGCCACGCCGCCGGACACGCTGCTCGTCGTTCATGAGGCGCTGGAAAGACTCGCGGCAGAAGACGCACCCAAGGCGGAATTGGTCCGGCTCCGCTTCTTCATCGGGTTGACCCACGCGGAGGCGGCGAAGGTGCTGGGGCTTTCGGAGCCCACCGTGAAGCGTTATTGGGACTTCGCCCGCGCTTGGTTGTTGCGGGAGATTCGCGTGATCGCCGCGGGTGGCTGAACCGAATCCATTCAATTCAACCACGAATGCACACGAATAGACACGAATGAAGGCAGTCCTGCTGAAACATCTTGTTCCGATTCGATTGAAGTCACTGAACAGTGAACCGGGTAAAGAAATAGAAAACCTTCGGAGGCCAATCTCATTCGTGTCCCTTGGTGTTCATTCGTGGTTTTCTATTTTGCAGAAAGTTCGTGTGGCCTGATTCTTTTCGCCCGTGAATGGCGTTATTCTAAGTGACGGTGGCTCACTGTGAGTCTGGCCACCCAGCAAACCGATGAAACAGGAACAAGAGATTTTCGAACAGGCAAGGGCGCTCCACTCCCGTGAGGCTCGGGAAGGCTTTCTCCTCGGAGCTTGCGGCCAGAATCGGGAACTTCGCAGAAGTGTTGATGAACTGCTCGCGGCATTCAACGACGCGGAGCAACTTGATTTCTTGCAGACTGGCGACCGTTCGCAGGACGCCCAAACCGTTCGTAACGACACCCAGCCTCACGAAGAACCCGGGACGCGCATCGGGCGTTACAAGCTCCTCCAGAAAATCGGCGAAGGCGGGTGCGGCGTGGTCTATATGGCAGAGCAGGAGGAACCGGTCCACCGCCGCGTCGCGCTCAAGGTCATCAAGCTCGGCATGGACACAAAGTCCGTAATCGCCCGCTTTGAAGCCGAGCGTCAGGCGCTGGCCATGATGGATCATCCGAATATCGCCAAAGTGCTCGATGCGGGCGCAACCGACGCGGGCCGGCCCTACTTCGTCATGGAACTGGTGCGTGGCGTCAAGATTACGGAATATTGTGACGAAGCCAGACTTCCCACGCGCGAGCGGCTCGACCTGTTCATCAAGGTTTGCCAGGCCATCCAGCACGCGCATCAGAAGGGAATCATCCACCGCGATATCAAGCCTTCGAACGTCCTGGTCACCGTCAACGACGGGGTGGCGGTGCCGAAGGTGATTGATTTTGGAGTCGCGAAAGCCACTGAAGGGCGGCTGACGGACAAGACCCTCTTCACGCAGTTTGAAGCGCTCATCGGCACGCCCGCTTACATGAGCCCCGAGCAAGCCGTGATGACGAGCCTGGACATCGACACGCGCAGCGATATCTACAGCCTGGGCGTGTTGCTTTACGAACTGCTGGCCGGCAGCACGCCGTTCGATGCGAAGGAACTGATGGCCTCGGGCCTCGACGCGATGCGGAAGACCATCCGGGAGAAGGAACCGGTCCGCCCGAGCACGAAATTGAGCCAGACGCTCGTAACAGCCGACGTGAGGAGGCTCAGTTCAAAATCAGAAATCAGAAATCAGAAATCAGAAATAGACCCCGCCTCCTCACGCCGGCTCCTACAAGTCAGAGAGACCATCGCCCTCCTGCGCGGCGACCTCGATTGGATCGTGATGAAGTGCCTGGAGAAAGACCGCGCCCGGCGCTACGAAACGGCCAACGGCCTCGCGAGTGACATCCAACGACACCTCAATAACGAAGCCGTCCTTGCCCGTCCTCCGAGCGCGTCGTATCGGTTTCAGAAAGCTTTTCGCCGAAACAAGCTGGCCTTCGCCGCCGCAGCAGCGATTGCAACGGTGCTGGTGCTTGGAGTCATTGTCAGCACCTGGCAGGCGATCCGCGCCACCCGGGCCAGGGTATTGGCGGTCCGGGCCCAAGGGCAAGCGGTGGAAGCTCAACAGATAGAAGCACGCCAGCGGCTCCGGGCTGAGGCTGCCGAATTGAACGCGCGTCAGGGCCTCTATGTGGCCCAAGTCAATCTCGCCCACCAAGCTTGGCAGGAAGGTAATCTGAATCGTGCGCACGCCCTGCTCGAGGCCTGCCGCCCCCCTCCGAGCCAAACCGACCTGCGTGGCTTCGAGTGGCGGCTGGTCCGAAGTCTGTGCCAGGACGAGAGCCGCCTCACGATCACCAATCTTCTCGGTGGGATCAGGTTGTCGGTTTTTTCTGACGGCCGGCTACTCTTTGCTTCTGACGGCCGGCTACTCATTGGCGCGGGGACGCAGATCAGGCTGTTTGACCCCGTCACCAGGCGGGGACAGGTCCTGGTCGAGGATACCGACGGGATCGCGCGGATGATCGTATCGCCAGCGGCCACCAATGTCCTCGCCGTAGCCACCGAGGACAATCGGATCAAGCTCTACGATCTCACCTCGGCCCGGATCATGGTCACGTTTCCTGGCCACTCCGGAGAGATTTCTTCCCTCGCCTTCTCGCCCGACGGAACGGTGCTGGCGTCGGGCAGTAGGGATCGTTCGGTCAAGCTCTGGGATGTTGCATCGAGAAACCCAGTGCCCCGCGTTCTCACTACTTACACCGCTGCGGCCCTCGGTGTGGCGTTCTCACCCGACGGCAAGTATCTGGTCACGACCGGCAGCGAACCGCCACTCCGCATTTGGGAGGTCGGCACTGGAGAGGCAGTTCTACCCCTGCTGGCAGGCCACACCGCCTGGGGAAATGTGGTGACGTTTTCCTCCGATGGTCGTCTGTTGGCGTCCACGGGTCATGACGGTACCATCATCGTTTGGGAGTTCGCGGCCCGGAGGGCTCGGCATCGGCTATTGGGTCACAGCGGGCCCGTGTTCACTTTGGCCTTCTCGCCCGACGGCCGGTTCCTGGTATCGGGGGGCACTGACCACACCATCCGGAAGTGGGATCCGTGGACCGGGCGGCAGTTGGCCATGCTTCGTGGACACCAGGATTCCCTCAAGTCCGTCACGTTCTCGCCCGACGGCCAGCGGCTGCTGTCCTATGACAGCGCTGGCGCGGCAAAGCTGTGGGACTTGACTTCGCCGCAGGAAGGGCCCGTCTTCAGCGGTTTCACAAACTGGGTCGAGGCAGTCGCCATCTCGCCCGACGACAAGCGCGTGGCTGCGGTGGCCGGCAATGCCCTTAGCACCAAACTTTGGGAGGTGGCATCGCGACGGGAACTCGCCACGTTACCCGGCCATACGAACACCATCTGGTGCGTCGCTTTCTCGCCGGACGGAAAATGGCTGGCAACCGGAAGTTTCGACGGAACGGTTCGACTGTGGAACGTGGCCGGCAAGGGCCGACCGGAGTTGAGGCAGTCTATGACGCACGGGGCCTGGGTCAATGGCGTCGCCTTTTCACCCGACAGCCGCACGCTGGTTTCCGCCGGAGACTACCTTCGGGCTTGGGACATGAGCACAGGGGGCGAAACCAACCTGATCGAGGGCCAGTTTCGCGACGTCAAGGCGGCGGCATTCGCGGCTGATGGGCATCGTCTGGCAACGGGCCAGGGAGACGGGAAGCTCATTCTTTGGGACTTGCGCACGCGGAAGCCGATACGCTCGTTCGAGTCGCACGAGAACATCAACTGCATGGCTTTCTCACATGACGGCCTGTTTCTGGCCACAGGCAGCGGGCGCGGCCCGGTGAGCCTGTACGATCTGTCCAGCCTCCAGACCATGCCAGACCAGTTCGGACGTCATGCCTGGCGGGTGGATACGGTGGCCTTTACTCCCGACGACCGAACTCTGGCCTCAGCCAGCTCGGACGGAACAGTGAGGCTCTGGAATCTTGCTACGCGGCAGTTGGCCCTGACGCTCAAGGGCCATGGAGGGGCGACACCGGGTGTTGCCTTCTCCCACGACGGGACTTTCATGGTCACCAGTGAAGCCGACGGCACAGTGCGGCTGTGGCCTGCAGCCTCGCTCGAAGAGACAGACAACCCACTCCAATCCAAAATGAAATGAAAACAACCCTTATGCTCCTAATCGCTAAGTTCGCACTTGCGGCGGCGGATGCCGTCGCACAGCCCACGATCACCACTCAACCCAAGAGCCAGTCGGCGAGCTTGGGTGCGAAAGTGACGTTTAACGTTCGCGCGAGCGGTACATCGGCTTTTGGCTATCAATGGCGGTACAACGATGCCGCGATCCCGGAGGCGACCGGCATTTCGCTGGTTCTGACAAACATCCAACTGGCCAACGCCGGCGGTTATTCCGCCGTCGTCACTGATGCGTTGGGATCCTCGGCCACGAGCCAGCCGGCCATCCTGGACGTCGATCCCACCTTCACGAAAATCACCACTGGCGCCATCGTCACGGACCGGGAGCATTCGTTTGCTTGTGCCTGGGAGGACTACGATCGGGATGGTTTCCTGGATCTCCTGGTGGGGAATGGTGGCATTCTTGCGGCGGATGGAGCCGCGCAGAAGAATTCGCTTTATCACAACAGCCGGAACGGAACCTTCGAGAAGATCACCGTCGGAAGCCTGGTCAACGATCTCGGTCCCACGCTCAACTTGAGCTGGGCTGATTTCGATAATGACGGAAACCCGGATGTGTTCGTGGGCAACGAAGGCACCGCGAGTGGTTGGCTGTATCTGAACAACGGCGACTCGGTCTTTACGCGGATCAGTCGGACCAACTTCGCACCGAACCCGACCCAGGGATATGGCGGGGTGTGGGCGGATTTCAATGTGGACGGCTGGGTGGACTTGTTTGTGGCCCGTGGCGGGACGTACGGATTCAACCATGTGCTCTACCAGAACAACGGGGCGGGCGCGCTGATCGGGATCACCAACAGTCTTTTCAAAGTGCGCGATTACGGCATTTCTGCTGCCTGGAGCGACTATGACAGCGATGGGGATCTGGACCTGTTCGTCCCCAATTACAGAGCGCAGGTCAATCCTGCCGGCAATGTATTGTACCGGAACGATGGCAGAGGAATCTTCGCAGACGTCAGTCGGGGAAGCGGGCTGGACGAGCGTCTCGATACGCGCGGTTGCGCCTGGGCCGATTTTGATAACGACGGCGACCTGGACGTGTTTGTCGCCAATGGAGATTTGTACGGCAACTCTTTCGGCCCAAATCAAAAGAGTAGTCTCTACCGAAACAATGGAAACGGTGCCTTCACCAAGATTGTCGAAGGCGCCCTTGTCACGGATCTTGGCATTGCCATGGGTGGAGCGTGGGGGGATTACGATAACGATGGCCTCGTGGATTTGTTCGTCGTGGATGCCACCGGAAACAATCGGCTTTACCACAACGATGGCGACGGAGCTTTCTCGCGGGTCACTTCCGGCAGCTTGGTCAATGACGGCGGGCAGTCGCAGGCGTGCGCCTGGGGAGATTATGACAACGATGGGTTCCTGGACCTCTTCGTGGCCAACCAGAGCAACGAGCCGAACTTCCTTTACCGGAACACTGGGAATAGCAATGCGTGGATCAAGATCCGTTGCGTGGGGACGGTGTCCAATCGCTCCGCCATCGGCGCCAAGGTGCGGCTGAAGGCGACCCTCAGGGGCAAACCGGTTGAGCAGTTGCGAGAAACGTCCGGCGGAGACGGACGCAGCGGACAGACCTTGATCGCCCATTTCGGTCTGGGCGACGCCACGAGCATCGACACGCTGCGCATCGAATGGCCCTCGGGCATCGTGCAGGAACTGCGCGACGTGGTGCCAAAACAGTTTCTGACCGTTACGGAGCCGGCGCGACTCCAGGCGCTGGGAGCAGGTGTCCTTCGCATCCAATCGTGGAAGGGGATGGCTTTCGAGGTGCAGGCGTCCACGAATTTGGAACAGTGGTCGCCCCTAACCACCGTGACCAATCTTACCGGCACGTTGGAGTTCATGGACCCCAATGCGGCAAACCACTTACAGCGCTACTATCGAACGGTGCTGCGGTAGCTGTCTCCGGGAAGCGCGCAGGGCAAAAAAAGCGATCCCTCTCAGCAGTTAAATCCTGATTGAAAGAGGCTCAAAACCTCAACGCATGAAGTGTCGTTTGAAACCGTGAATTTCCGCTGCCCGCAGCAGTGGGCAAAAATGCAGACGAAACACTCTACCACGGAATGACGTGATGACGGAATTGGAATTCCGTCTTCAAACCGGCCTTTCGCAGTAGTCAAAGAAACAACAAACACAACCATAAGACCGATATGAAAACCATCAAAGAATCCTGGGCAATGCCGCTGCTGGCGTTGTCATTTGTCCTCGCTCTCGCCGGACCGTTTCCGGCGACAGCGGATCCGATCATCTATGCCACCGCCGGCGCCGGCAAATCCCTGGTCAAGATCGATGTGGGCGCGCAGAAAGTCACGACGCTCGGCGACTTCGGCGTGCCCGGTGCCGATGCCATCGCAATCAATGCGAAGGGCGAGGCCTTCACCGTCACGCACGGCTGGCCGCCGGGCGGCGACTCGCAACTGGCCCGCATGGATCTGGCCACCGGCCAGGCCACACCCTTCGGCACCCCCAACAAGCCCGAGAACTTCATGGGGCTTGGGTTCGCCCCCGACGGCACGCTCTACGGGGTCAACGCGGCGAGCGGCACGCCCGACGCCGGCAGTCTCTACAAGTTCAATCCGGTCACCGGGGCAGCCACGAAGGCGGGCGTGACCGGTGGGTGCTTCGCCATCATGGACCTGGCCTGGGCGCCGGACGGCACGATGTATGGGGCCGTCAACGACTCGCTCTACCGCGTGGATGCGGCCACGGGTCAAGCCACACTCGTGACCAAGCTCCAAGGCTTGTCCCGGGTGATGGGCTTGGCGATTGACGATCTGGGCAACTTCTACGTGTCCGAGATCGTGACCAACGCGCCGTTGGTGCGCGTGGACCCGGTCACCGGCGCCACGACGAAGCTGTTCGACACCGGCGTGGACTTCATCCACGGGCTGGACATCCGGCCCGTCCCCAAGCCGATCATCTACGCCACCGCGGCCGGCAAACTCGTCACCATCGACATTGCTTCCGGCGAGGTGACCACCGTCGGCAGCCTCGGGGTGGTCGGCGCGATGGGGCTTGCCTTTGCTCCCGACGGCACCGCCTATAGCGTGACCGAGTCGTGTGGTTCCTGCGCCGGGATTCCACGCCTGGTCACGATCGAGCGGACCTCCGGCAAGGTGACCGTGATCGCTCCAACGACGCCACGGACCAAGTTCCAGGGCATTGTCTATTCGCCGCAAAGGATTCTCTACGGCGTGGACGCGGCCTCGGGCGGCGGTTCCGGGTCGCTCTTCACGCTCGATCCCGCCACGGGAAACGTGAGCCGAGTCGGCGCGCGTGGCGCCGCGGGTAGCATCATGGACCTGGCCTTTCATCCGAATGGCACGCTCTACGGAATTGAAGGTACACGCCTGTACACCATTGATCCGACTACAGGGGCGCGAACGTTGGCCAAACAACTCAAGGGGCTGACTGATTCGATGGGATTGGCGATTGACGACGACGGCACGTTCTACGCCGCGGACTACACGTCCCCTTCTCCCATTGTCCGCATTGACCTGGACACTGGCCAAGCCACGCCGGCGGTCCGCACCAAGATCAACCTCATCCACGGGCTGGACCTCCTACCACCGCCCGCGATGAACATTACTTGGCAGGGCGACCGAGTCGTCGTGACGTGGCCCGCTTGGGCGGCCGGTTTCGTCCTGCAAGCGACCGAGACCTTCGGTCCATCGTCGGCTTGGGTGGACTGGCCCGGTGCACCGACCGTGGTGGGCGACCGTAACACGCTGGCCGTTGCGGTGGCAGCGCCAGCTCGGTTCTTCAGGCTGATCCGACGCTAGATCGGCTGCATCGCTTTCTCGCTCGAGTGAGCGAGACGGGTTGGGTCGGTGAAACCGTGTGTCCGGCCCAACCCGCAACCAACAACGATCACTAACAACCGTGTTCAGCGGGCTACCCCAAAGCCGCCGACGAGTTACTCCCGCTCGTCTATCCGCAGTTGCGCAAACTGGCCGCATACAAGATGGCCAGTGAAGGGCCGGGCCAGACTTTGCGGCCGACCACGCTGGCGCATGAGGCGTGGCTGAAGCCGGTGGGCAATGACAATCCGAAGTTCGACGGTGCGCCCACTTCTTCGCCGCCCAGGCGGCTGCTTGCGGTCAGGACGCCTGGCCGGTAAGATGCCGGACGTGAAGCTGCTGTTCGAGAATCTCCCGCCCAGCCTCGCACCCCAGCGCGAGACCCTGGCGCGTTGTCTCGAAGCGATGAACCGCGTGATGCCTTTGCGGGCGGTCTATCTCTTCGGCTCGCACGCGCGTGGCGACGCCCGGCCCGACAGCGACGTGGATTTGTGCATCGTGGCCGACGGTGCGGCAAAGCAGTTGGAGGCGGCGCAGAGTTTTTGCCGGGCAATGCGCCCCATCCGGCCCAAGCCTTCATTCACGATTGTGCCGATCACGCCGGAACGATTGTCAGAGAAGCGAAGCATCAAGGATTTTTTTTATGAGACGGTGCTGAGGGAAGGAGTGCGTCTTGCCGAGGAAAACTAACTCGAAGGAATTGCGGAAGCTCGCTTCGTGGCGGATGGCTCGTGAAACGCCGGGCCAAACCCTTCAAGCTACCGCTCTGGTCCACGAAGCTTATCTAGCTGCGGCTCATTGGACAGGATCAGCCGTGGTAAAATACGCACTTTACCCGCTTTGAAAGTTGAGAATCCCTAGAACCAACGCGAAATCACACGGTATTGTGAACGTTCAGTCCAGTCGCATTCGCGCGCGAATTGCCCTCTCTCATCCTTGATTCGCGTGCATTCGTGTCCCTTCGCGGTTGACCCGAACAGGTGCGTCGGCGTGAAAGCTCAGCTCTCCACTTCCCGCGGTTTTTGTCGCCATCCATCTCCACCCACGCCATCTGAATCGCAGTCGTCGGGCACGGCGCAATGCAGTGCTCTTCGCTGCCACAGGTGTCGGGCCGCACCAGCACGGCCACGCGATCAACGATCTCCAAGGACTTTGGCCCACAGGCTTCCACACATGCGGCGCAACCTGTGCACAAATCTTCATCCACGACCGGCAGCCATTTGAGAAAGGCTACGCTCATGAGCTTGTGCGGGTATTCGCGTTTGTTGGTTTCAAATTCATCGAACTCGCTTGCTCATGGGTTTGCCTGCACGCCTTCGCATTTCGCACCCGATGGGACGAACACAGACGGTTTGGCGATGGTGGAGCCCAGCGGCGGTGGCGGAGGCGTCATCTGCGCCAGTGCTGCGGTGAAGGCGCTCATGTCCTTGATGACATCGCCGACCAGGCAGTCGGCGGGATGAGCGATTCGCCGATGTGATAGCGCGGGAATTTCGCCTGCTCGAAAATGACGCAGCGATGTCCCTGGCGTGCCAGAAACGTAGCCAGCGCCGAGCCGCCGGGGCCGCCGCCGATGACAGCGACGTCGTAGTTGAGGCTGGAGAGGGGCGATGAATTTGCGCACATGAGATTCGATCTGTTTTGAGTTTCAGGTGTAACGGATGTCTTGAGATCCGGATGGTTCCTCTTTTCGCGGTGAATCTTGCTCCCTTCGAACGCCCAAGGCCATCGCACGCGGAAAGAGGACCTGGTTCTCAGTGTAGATTTGTTCCTGGATGGCATGATCGAGCCGGGCGAAAGCCTCAGCAATCGTGTGCGTGGCGGCGGAGCCAGGCAAACCCGCGGAGTCACCACCGGCAAGTGCGCGAAGTTCGGCGAGCGTTTCGTCGGCCTGACGGTGCTCGTCCTCCATCCGAGCCAGACGGGAATTCAGAGATGACCGAGCTGTAAGGCCTCCATACTCGCCAACCGACGCCCGGCGGATAAGCGGAAAAAGCTCTTCGGCCTCTTCGCGTAGGTGAGCGGCCAATTGTTCCCGAAATGCGTCAAAAGCTTCCCGGAATTTCAGGAGTTGCGGATTCGGCGCCCCTGGTTGTTCAGTCGCTGCGCGCGTCAGTTGGTCGAGGCGTGCGAGGTCTTCCCGGAGCTTGATTCGTTGCGTTTTCTGCAGATGGTCGCAAAGCTCGGCCAGTGTCATCAATTCCAGGACGACGACCTGGCGAGGCGGCATTGCTTGGAATGCGGTCAGCAGACGTACGACGGTGTGCGAATCCAACCCCCGCATCTGGCAGACTTCAACGAGGGGTCGCCCGCCATCGCGGCACGCGTCAATCCCGAGGTTTTCAAACACTTGTTTTAGCTCCGGCGCGGGCAGGAGGATCTCGTCCAGCGGCGTGTTGGGATCAGTGATGTTCATGGCTCTTTCTTGTCTGTCCGCTGATCGCGGCAGCCGGCGGGCATCCTGCCGGGCGCTCGATTGGTTTGAGCCGGGCAGCCGTGCCAGCGGAGTCGCGCAAGGTCACCTCACTGCGAGGGTTCGG
>JACPRI010000417.1 GCA_016190065.1 Verrucomicrobiota bacterium | reverse complement strand
GGCGCCGACCACGGCACGCGAGGCGCCTGTGCTCCTCACCCGACGGCCTGCGCTGTGGCTTCGTTCTCGGTTGTCGGGCTTCTTTCGTCATTGGATTGGTCATTTGTCATTTGTCATTGTGTCTGGCTTGTGTCAGTTGCCGGATTAATTCGGTCTTGGTCACCTTGCCCATGGCATTGCGAGGCAAGTCTTGCGCGAGTTCGAGGCGGCGCGGCAGTTTGTAAGGCGCGAGCTTGTCGCGGCACCAGTCGCGGAGTTGTTCGAGGGTCAACGTTTCGGCTGACTTCGCGATGACGCACGCGGTCACAATCTCGCCCCATTCCGCATCGGGCACACCAACCACGGCCACTTCCCGCACGGCCGGATGCTCCCGGAGCACTTCTTCGATTTCCAAGGCCGAGATTTTGTACCCGCCGCTTTTGAGAATATCGACCGACGCACGGCCCAGGATACGAACATAACCGTCGCGGACGTCGGCAATGTCGCCCGTGAGAAAGTATCCGTCGCGAAACGATTTCTCCGTTGCCTCAGGCTGGCCCCAATACTCCTTGAAGAGCGACGGCCCGCGCACGTGGATTTCGCCCGGCGTGCCATTGCCCGCTTCACTGCCGGTTTCCGCAATGATGCGAACGCACATTCCCGGGAGCGCTTGCCCGACCGTGCCAGGCCGCCGCTCTCCGCGATAGGGATTGGAAATGGCCATGCCGATTTCGGTCATACCGTAGCGTTCAAGAAGAGCCTGGCCGGTGATTTCCTGCCAACGCGTCCAGAGGCGGGCGGGCAATGCGGCCGAACCCGACACCGCGAGCCGGAGTTGACCTGCGGCCCGGGCCCAACGCTGGCGCGTCGCCGTATCCTCCTGTTCCAAGCACTCCACCAATTGATGGTAAATCGTGGGCACCGCGTAAAACACGGTGGCGTGCTCCGCCGCGAATTCGTCCCAGACAACGCGCGCAGAGAAGGCATCGAGAAAACGCAGTTTGGCTGCGGCCCGGAGCGCGCCGAGCACGCCGTTGACCAGGCCGTGAATGTGGTGAAGCGGGAGGACGTGGAGCAATTCGTCTTCGCCACTCCATTCCCACGCGCGGTGAAGAGTCTCGACTTGCGCTGCGAGACTGGCGTGCGTGTGAACGACTCCTTTCGGCCAGCCCGTCGTGCCGGACGTGTAAAGAATCAGCGCCGGCGCGTCGGGGTCCGGCGTCAGGTCCGCCGTCGTCGCGGAGCCTTCGAGCAGAGCGCGAGATTCAATAATGACCGCCGACGTTCCTTTCGCTTGCGCCAAAGCGAGCGCATCCTCCAAAACTTTGCGAGAACTTGCCTCAAAGATAATTCGGGAAATGTCGGCATCGACAATCTGGTGAGCCAGTTCGCGCGCCGTGGCTCGAACGGAGAAAGGTACGGCCAGCCCGCCCGCGCCAAATACGCCCAACAAAAGCGCGACGGACTCTTTCCGTCGCTGGAGAAACAACCCGACGCGTTCGCCGCTCGACAGCCGTTCGCGTTGCCGCAAATGTGCAGATACTTGCGCAGCGTGGCGCGCGAGTTCGCCGTACGACCAGGCGCCTGCGCAGTCGAGAACTGCAGTTTTGTCCGCGCTCTGAAGGCCTGTCTCAAGGTAGATCATGGGAAGCACCCGCGAATCTTGGATCGCGCATGGAGGCCCCGAATGGAAAGGAGCGAGCTTCGACGCGCCAGCGTCTTGGAGTGCGGCTGCCCTCTGCCGCTTTTCCGTCGGGCCTGTGGATCAAAAGCGCCAGGAGACTGACGCACTCCAAACCCTGGCCGAAACAAGGGACGTTCGCACGGCTCATGGATTTGCGGCTGGCGGCTCGGCGCTGCTGCGCCGCCGCGTCGACTGAAAATCGGCTGCGCGGCAACGCAGTCCGGCTGTCACGTTCATGGAGAACTCACTTCCCTTCCCTGGCCCATTGCTTCATGAGCCGGATGTTTTTCGCGGTGACGTTTTCCTTGTCCGGTTTGCTCGCTCTTCCACCCAGGTAAACAGCCATGTCGCTGTCGTACATTTTTTCAGGTTCAGGCTGCCGGCCCTGGTCATGCGTATCTTCCGTCCAACGATCAAGGCGACCTCGCATAGCGGCGAGGGTTTTGGCGTGGGCCGAGTCCGCCGCGAGGTTCTTCACCTGCCATCGATCGGTCGTCCACTCGTAGAGTTCCTCCGCCGGGCGGGTCGGGCTGAAAAGGAGCTTTTCCTGCAACGCGTCGAGCTGGCTGGCGCCGTGCATCTCGCGCAAGCGTTTCACGATGCTCTTGCCGTCCTTGTACGCGTTGGGCTGAAGGTGCGGGCGAAGCGGTAGAAAGTTGCGAATGTAAAGGAATCGATCTGTGCGCACGGAGCGAACATGTTCCACGGTTTCGTCGCAGCGGTCGCGCGCAGCAAAAATGGCTTCGCGAGGGCGGTAGTCTTTGGCGAACACGTCACGGGCTTGCATGCTCTTCGGAATCGGGATTCCGGCGGCGGCGAGCGAAATGGCGGCCATGTCGATGTGCTCGATCAGATCGTCTCGCAACTTTCCTTTCGCGATGCCAGGGCCGCGCACGACGAATGGAATGTGCGTGCCTTCGTCGTAAAGGAACTGCTTGCCGCGCGCGTGGCTGATGCCGTGGTCGGTCATGAAGATGATCAACGTCTGTTCCAAGATGCCTTCCGTCTCCAACCGCGCGATCACCTGACCGACGTGACGATCCGTGAAGCGAACCGCGTCGAGATATGCGGCCCAGTCCCGAAGCTGCACGGGATCGCGAGGATAATACGGCGGGAGCGTGACTTTGTCAGGATCCGTGGCGCTGCCGAACTCCCGGGCGGCGCGTTCGAGGAGTTGGCGGGCGCCGGCGTCCGTGCCGCCGCGCAATTTGCCGCCGGCCAATTGCACTTGCATGAAGAACGGCTGGCCGGGCTTGCGGTCTGCCCAGTCGCTGCTGTCATACATTTTCTCATCCCACTCGAAGTTGTAATCGGTCTTCCCGAGCCCGCCTCCCCGGTTGGCCGGGCGGCCAGCGCGATTGGCATTTGGCAGACCGCTACCGATGCAGGTGAAGTAACCGGCCTTTTGGAACAGCACGGGAATCGGCACGACGCCTGCAGGCAAATGGATTTTTTCCACGCCGCGTCCGCTGCGGTGATGGTGAGCGCCAATCGTGGTTTGATACATCCCCGTGATAAGCGCCGAGCGGCACGGCGAACACACGGGCGCGGTGGTGAACGCGCGTGAGAAGCGCGTTCCCTCGGCAGTCAAACGGTCCACGTGGGGTGTTTGAATGAGCTTTTCGCCGTAGCACGAGAAGTTGGCCGACATGTCATCGACAACGAACCAAAGAATGTTCGGGCGATCGGCCGCGGCGGCGCTGTGAGTTACAGCGGCGAGCAGGAGAGCAAAGAAGGTCGGTTTCATGTCCGCAGTGTGCGCCTTAATCCGAGCCGGAGGCAAGTCTGCGCGTGACTTCAGTCGGAGTGGAGATCGCCCGCGCCTCGCGTGCCGTGGCCGGCGCCTTCGCCGACCACTTCGTGCGGTCGAATTCATCGGACAGCGTCCATTTCGGCCGGCGAGGCACGTGTGCTCCCATAGTGCGCCAGAGAATCCGCTGTCCCGATCCGCCGAAGTCGGCTATGGGATGTTCATGAAATCTTCCCAGCCAAAATCGGTTTCGAACCGCCGGACGTTCTTCAGGACCATGACCGCGCTGGGCGCCGCAGTTTCGACCATCGAACTGCCGCGTTTAGCTCGGGCTCAAAATCTCGCTAACGAAATTGGCGTTGGCTTGATCGGCGTCGGCGTTCGCGGTTACGAATTGCACGAAGACCTTCGCCGGTGCAAAAGCGTTCGCGTCGGCGGCATCTCGGATTTGAGCGAGCATTACTTCGACCGGATCAAGCCGCGCCTTCAGGACCCGAAGACACCATTGCACCATGATTATCGGCGCTTGCTCGACGACCGCGAGATCGGTGCCATCGTCATTGCGTCGCCCGATCATTGGCACGCAGCCATGACGCTCGACGCTTTGGCGGCGGGGAAAGACGTTTATGTCGAGAAACCTCTGACCTATTCCCTGGAGGAAGCGGTGCAAGTCCGCAACAAAGCGCGGGAAACCGGACGAGTCACGCAGGTCGGCTACCAACGCCGGAGCATCGAACACTTCTACAAAGCGCGTGAGATTGTTCAATCCGGGATTCTTGGCGAAATCACCCAAATCCAGCTTTGGTCGTCACGTAATCGCGCCTCAACTCCTTGGCGGAAATACAATGATTACAACACCGAGGGTTTGCCCGCGAAATCGGGCGCGGAGCACGTGGACTGGCAGCGCTTTCAAGCCAATCGTCCGCCGCGGCCCTACGACCCGCTTCGTTTCTTCCACTGGCAATGCTACGAGGAATACAGCACGGGCATCTTCGGCATTCTCATGAGCCATCCGCTCGACGCCGCGAATCTGGTGATGGACCTCGGTATTCCTGAGACCTGCGCGGCCACCGGCGGAGTCTATCGCTACAAAGATGGCCGCACGGTGCCGGACACGTGCAACGCGCTCTTCAACTATCCCGCGCTCGGTCTGACGGTGAGTTTCATCGGTTCCAGCAACAATGAATACTTCAGCCAGGAAGCGCAGTATCGCGGCACGCACGGCACCCTGGAACTTGGCACTTCGGGTTTCCGGATTTTCGCGGAGAAACGCAACGCGCTCTTCGAGAAATTCGTCGGGAAAGCAGCGCCAGATCGGTGGTCGAATCTTCGCTCCACGCCGGTCTTTGAAGAACCGGCGAAGGCCGGGAACTCGACCCTGGCGCATCTGGAGAATTTCTTTGAGAACGTTCGATCGCGCGGCCAGTGCAAAGCGCCCGTGAGCGAGGGTTTCAAAGCCATGGCCGCCGTCGCCATGTCGATTCGATCGTACCAAACACAACGCTCGGTGCGGTGGGACACTTCGTCGGAAAAGATTCTGGGCTAAATTAACTACGCCAGCGGACAACCTGTGAGAATGGGGCGGTGTTTTTGCATCCGCATCCGTTCGCCGCTCTGTATCGGACTGAAAATTTTCGCAGCCAACCAAACCCAATTCCACTACCCTCCAGGCCATGCTGACACGACTGCGGGTTAAGAATTTCAAGCGCTTTCCCAACGCGGACATTGAATTGGGTCAAGCAGTTGTTTTCATCGGCCAGAACAACTCCGGAAAGACGACTGCCTTGCAGGCCTTGGCGCTATGGGACATCGGCTTGCGGAGATGGAATGAAGAATACAAAAGCAAAACCGCCCCAGCGCAACGCCCCGGCGTGACGATCAACCGCCGCGATCTTCTGGCCATTCCCGTTCCCGGCGCGAACCTGCTTTGGCGGAATCTTCACACTCGCAACATCAGAAAAGTTGGTGGCAAGACGCAGATCCAGAATGTGCGCATTGAAATCATCGTCGATGGCGTGAGTGAAGGAATGGCCTGGAGTTGTGGGTTGGAGTTCGACTACGCCAATGAGGAATCGTTCTATTGCCGTCCTTTGCGGTTAAGGGAGGCCAAGCAACCGCAGCGCATGCCCGTCCCGTCCGAAGCCGCGGAAACGCTGGTCGCTTTCCTCCCGCCCATGTCCGGCCTGGCTGCTACGGAACCGAAATGGGAGTCGGGACGCATCAACGTGCTGCTCGGGGAAGGTCAGACGGCGCAAGTACTCCGCAACCTCTGCAACCAGCTCTACGAGCAATCGCCTCCCAAAGCAGGATGGCAAGAGGTCACTCGGTATATCGAGTCGCTCTTCGGCGCTCAACTTCAGCCGCCCAAATTCATCAAAGAGCGAGGTGAAATCACCATGACCTATCGGGACCCGGAGGGTTGCCTGCTTGACTTGTCATGCGCTGGCCGCGGCCTCCAGCAGACCCTGTTACTGCTGGCCCATCTTTACGCCAATTCCAAAACTGTCCTCCTGCTCGACGAGCCCGACGCACACCTGGAGGTCTTGCGTCAGCGTCAGATTTACCAGTTGCTGACCGATGTGGCTGACCGCCACGGCTCTCAGATTATTGCCGCGAGCCATTCTGAAGTCGTCCTGAACGAAGCCGCGAATCGCGACGTCGTTATCGCTTTCGTCGGATCCCCGCACCGCATCGACGACCGCGGTCAACAAGTTCTCAAGGCGCTAACCGACATCGGCTTCGACCAGTACTATCAGGCCGAGCTCAGAGGTTGGGTGCTTTATCTTGAGGGTTCGACCGACTTGGCGATTCTCCAGGCCTTTGCCCAAACGCTCGGTCATCCGGCCGCTGGCGCTCTTGAGCGGCCCTTTGTCCACTACCTAACCACGAATCTTCCGGCCCGAGCGCGCGAGCACTTTTTCGGTTTACAGGAGGCTAAACCTGATTTGGTGGGCTTCGCCTTGTTCGATCGCATCGATAAGCCACTCTCCAGTGGCACAGCGCTGACAGAGACCATGTGGCAAAAGCGTGAAATCGAAAACTACCTTTGCCAGGAATCCGTTCTCCTCGCTTATGCTCGTCATGACCAACCCGATGATTTGTTCGGTCGCGCGGAAGCCGGTCGGCGTGAACACCTCATGCGCGAGTGTATCCAGGAGGTGAGCACAGCGCTTCAGACCCTCGGACGCCCGGGGCCCTGGTCGCCCGATGTGAAAGCCAGCGACGATTTCCTAAGGCCGCTGTTTGATCGTTTTTTCGAGGAACTGAGCTTGCCCAATCTCCTTCGCAAAACCGACTATCACGCGCTGGCTCGCCTGGTGCCAAAAGACAAGCTCGATGCTGAGGTCGTGGCGAAACTAGATGGCATTGTCGCAGTCGCTCGAAAGGCGAAGTCGAAAGAGGAAAATATCGTTTTCTGATGGTCCTTCCTTCGAGCCCTTGAAGACCTGGACGCTGTGGCACCAATTTCCTGCTCAACCTCCGCTGCCTTTGAACGGGCTGGGCGGCGTGAGCTTCGGGAATCATGTTTTCGTCGCGGTGGGGAACAACGGCACGATTCTGACTTCGACTAATGGCGAGAGCTGGGCGCCGCAAGCGAAGAAAACGAGCCAGTACTTCAGCAGACTGGCCATGCGGTGCAACTCTACGACGTGGCTTTTGGAAAGAACACGTTCCTTGCCGTCGGGGAAAACGGCACCATTCTCCAGTCCGGCGTCTTCTCAAACGAAACCACGATTCGACTAACGAATGTGGCTCTGGCGAATGGGCGATTCCAGGCGCTGAACCACAGCCAGGCGTTTTGGCTTCACCTCCGCGCTGTTTGCCCCAGTATGGAAGTTGCGAAACGTTGGCTGAAACTGAATCGCCACACGGATCTCCAGAGGTTGCGTCCTGACTGATGGTCAACGCCTCGTGGTGTTCCAATCCTGGCAGTCGAGAGAATGAAAACCAGAACTACAACTTTTTGGATCGCACTACTGGTCTGTGCGTTGCCCGGCCTGGCCCAGGCCGAACTCGCTTCGTTCGAAATCCACCGACGTGAACCCTTCGCGGACGGGATCTCCTTCGGTGACGCAGGCGCGTACGAGAAGATTATCGGTGTCGCGCGGTTCGCGGTGGACCCGGCGGATGCGGCCAATCGCGCGATTGTGGACCTGGATAAAGCGCCTCGCAATGCCCAGGGCAAAGTTGAGTTCGAGTCCGATTTCTACATCCTCGCGCCTCGCGACCCGCGGAAAAGCAATGGCGCGCTGTTCTACGAAGTCAACAACCGCGGTCTCAAGCTTTGCCTGCGCGCCTTCAACGACGGCCCGCAATCGAATGACCCCACCACGCCAGCCGATGCGGGTGACGGCTTCCTCTTCCGTCGCGGGTACACGGTTGTCTGGTGCGGTTGGATTGGCGAACTCGTGCCTGGCGACGGCAGACTCCTCCTGCGCCCGCCTGTCGCGACTCAAAACGGGAAACCCATCCGCGGCATCGTCCGTTACGAAACCACCGCGAACGCGCCCGCCGAATCGCTCCCGCTGGCGAGGCGAGAAGGGTTGGGTTCGTTTTCTCCGACCGAACGCGGCGAGAAGGAAGGCGTCCTGACCTGGCGCATGCGCGAAACCGATCCGCGCGTGATGATCCCGCGCGAACAATGGTCGCTGCAACGCGGCGTCCTTACAAATGCAGGCCGGAGTGCGCCCGGCACCCTCGCTCCTATCCGCCTGCGTGTGGCCGGCGGCTTTCGCCCCGGCTACCTTTACGAACTGGTCTGCGAAGCCGAAGGCCCGACTGTCCAGGGCACGGGCTACTTGGCCGTGCGCGATCTGGTGAGCTTTCTCCGCTACGACGCGGGCGAGCGGAACCCGGTTCGCGGGGCGATCCAGCGTGCCTACGCCTTTGGCATTTCGCAGTCTGGACGTTTTCTCCGCAACCTGCTTTACCTGGACCTCAACTCCGACGAACGGAATCGCAAAGTCTTCGATGGCCTGATGCCAAACGTCTCCGGCGCGGGCCTCGGATTCTTCAATCATCGCTTCGCACAGCCGAGCCGATACAACGCCCAGCACGAGGAACATCTTTATCCGTGCGACCTGTTCCCCTTCGCTTACGGTGACGACACGGACCCGTTCTCCGAACGCACGGATTCGATTCAGCGCCGCACCGCCGCGCGCGACGCCAAGTTCCTTCCTAAAATCCTCCATATCCAAAACGCTTCCGAGTACTGGCATCGCAGTGGGTCGCTCGTCCACACCGACGCCCGCGGCGCTGCGGATGCGGCGATTCCGCCGAACGTCCGCATTTACACAATCGGCGGCGCTCAGCACGGTCATACGCATAATCCAGTCAAGGATGCTGACAATGCTCCAAACCCAATCAACCCGCAGCCCTTCCTGAAAGCGCTCCTCGACGCCCTCGATGCCTGGGTGCAAAACGGCCCGACTCCGCCGCCCAGTGTTTATCCCCGCATCGACCAAGGCACGCTGGTGCCGCCGGATTTGAAGAGCGCTGGATTTCCGGCGATTCCCGGCGTCCGCTATCCGCAAGTGATCCAACGGCCACACGCACTCAACTTTGGGCCTGACTTCGCGTCGAAGGGAATTATCTCGATCGAACCCCCGCACATCTTGGGTAACTATGTCGTGCTCGTTCCGAAGAGCGATGCGGATGGCAACGACCTCGGCACGCTGCTCCTCCCGGATGTGTCGGTGCCGCTCGCGACGTACACCGGGTGGAACTTGCGCGGACCTTCCGTGGGCGCCGAGGGCATGCTGGCGGAACTGATGGGGTCGATGATCCCTTTCCCGCGCACGCGTGGCGAACGCGAAGCCCGGGGCGACCCGCGGCGCTCGATCGAAGAGCGCTACGGCACGTCCGACGAGTATCGCAAGCGCTACGCCGCCGCCTGCGAGAAACTCGTGTCCCAGCGCTTCATGCTGCGGGAAGACGCAGAGCGATTGATGACCAAGCTCAAATAAGCGTTAGTCGAGTTAAGCCGGTGGCTCAACCAGCCTCAGAAATCCTGACGCCGTGGAAATCGAGTGACACCATCCGAAGGGCTAGCGATCTCCCTCACCCCAGCCCTCTCCCGCTGGGCGAGGGAGAATCGATCTCCGCTTTGGACAAAACGGGTGTCTTGGGCGTGTTCAGCGACTGGATAAAGGGCTCCCTCTCCCAGCGGGAGAGGGCTGGGG
>JACPRI010000448.1 GCA_016190065.1 Verrucomicrobiota bacterium | reverse complement strand
GTCGTGGGCCGGAATGTCCGTGTGCATTGAGCGGATGACAGCCATTTCGTCCACGTGTCCGCCCAGGGTGGAAAAAACTTCGCTCACTTCGATCCCGGACTTCCCGCGTTTGGTGAACTTGAACGGCGACGGCATCGCCACGCCGTTGAGTCCGGGCAACGTTTGCTCTTCGTATTGGGCCAGGACGGGTTTGGGATCCCAGGTATCGACGTGCGATGGCGCGCCTTGGGCGAAGATGTGGATGAGGTGTTTGGCTTTGGCGGGGAAATGGGTTTGCTTGGCCGCTTCTCCCGGCAGCGCCGCCGCCAGCGCTTCCTCGGAAAGGAGACTGGCCAAACCCAGGGCGCCGAAGCCCAGTCCGCAACGGGCGAGAAATTCGCGGCGAGAATAGAGGACGTCTTCAGGCCGCATGCGGTTATTGCAGAGGAAATCGCTCATAAGAAATGGCTGATCGCACGCAGTGCCAGTCCCACGCAGACGGCGCTCACGGGGAAAAATAGCACAACCCATACCGAAGGCGAGGGGTTTAGCAGGTGCGACAGAGCGCAGCGGGAGGCAATTCTCAATTGCAGTCCGAAGGGTTGCCGTCCCGGCTGCCAATTCGGATGTCGTCTCGCCGGTCGAAACGTTATTAGGCTGGACGCCCCGTTCCGCCTGTGCGCCCCGAAAAAGCGCCGGAGGACTGGCGCACCCCAAAGGCCAGTTCCTGGATAGCCTCCACGGCTTCCAGACCGTGCGCACGAGCCATGAACCAGACGTTGGTAGGGCGGCGCTGCTGCGCCGCCGTAACCACGGAAAGTCGGCTGCGCGGCAACGCAGCCCTACCAGGTTCATCGGAAGAAGTGCCGGCCCCCCTATATCACTTGAAGAAGCTCCCAAACACAGGCGGGATTTCTCTGGCCAGACAACGCAAGCTGCTGTCGCGCTGGCGGAGCATTCGGTCCAACTCGCTTGCTGGCGCATCCGAAGACAGGATCTCCTCGATCAAAGTGCGACGCGCTTCAAATCGAGCACGATACGGATGCCGCGGATCGGTCCAATGCGCGAGCAACCGCAGGCGCATGGCCGGCAAACGCCACATCCTCCGCCCGTATTCAAAACGGGCCACGTCGTCGTAGTTTGGATAAGGGCCCCAAACCGATTCGTCCGGAACACAATGATGCATGTGTGGCCTCAGGTTATCAGGCCAAGCCGTTTTGCCCAAGTCTCGTGAACACGGTCGCGAGGCTCGTTCCGTTTCCGCTTTGGAATCAGCAAGTCTGCAGGGGAAGGAACGACCACTTCGAGATGGCCGTACTGTTTCTTCGATGCGCGGCCTTCCCAGTTGGCAGCGAACTCGCGCAAGACAAAATCAGGCATCAGATTCACGTGCCAGCCGTGCTTTTGCTCAAACTCGCTCCCGATCACGGCTTCATAGCACAAGCGGGCGACTTCGTCGGAGTCGGTGATGGGATCGACGTCCATGCTGTTTTCCGGCAACGGCTCGGCCAGGCCGCGTTGAAAGGCGTGCCAGAGCAACGCGCCGGAACCGATGAGGATCAGCTTTGCGGGCGCCGTGAGTTGCGCGCTCAACTCCACCAGCCAATCTTCGACCTGATGCGGATGCTTGAGTTCACGGCGTGGCACGCGGGAATATGACTTCAAACCATTTTGTTTGTCACGCATTTGGCCTAACCATCCTAACCATGCCATCGGAAATGGGGAGCACACGCCCCTCGCCAAATGTGTTCGGCCAAAGATTTGCTTGGGCACGAAGCAATGCGCTCTTCTCCCTCTCCTCCTCAAAAACGGAGGAGAGGGCTGGGGAGAGGAGGTGGTTTCTTGTCGAATGCCCCTCTCTCCGTCTCTCTCCCCACTCGTTCCTCGCAGGGAGAGAGAGGAAAACGCATTCAGCGTTTCCCATGCCGAACACAACTGGCGCCCTGGCGTGTTCCGACCGGCCTGTCTGCCGAACAGGCAGGCGCCTCGCCGGTCGGACCGGAGCACTATTCAACTGCGAAATCGTGAGCTTTTCCTGCGCCCCAGTGTAGTCGGCGAGGGCGCGCCAGGGGGGGGCGCTCCCCAGATCAACTGAATAGACGCCGCTTCGCGTGAGGCATGATCCGGTCATTCCGACGATTGATCAAGGTCGCCAGAAGCAGATCCAGAATGTCATCCAGTCGCTTGCCGACATCTTCGGCGAGGAAACGCAGGACGAAATAGCCGTGGTGCTGAAGCAATGCGTCCTTGCGCCGGTCGCGCCGGTAGGCTTCGGCGTCCGCCAAATGCTGCGCGCCGTCCACTTCGATCACCACGCCGGCCTCGGCGCAAAACAGATCCACTTCCATCCTTCCCCGGTTATCGAAAGGGATGGCCAGTTCCACATTCAGACGGAAACGTCCGGCAGTTTCTGGCAATGTTTCCAGGCGTCGATACAGCCTCGCTGGCGCTCCGAGCACGATCAGCACCTACCGACTCCGAAGAGGAAACACGCGCGGCGTGGACGAACAGGTTCGCCAGGGGTGGATCCACACCGTCGCAAATGAGCCGGCGAACACTGGCCGCATAGTCTTTCTTCCATTCCGGATCGATTGGCAGCGGCACTTCAACAGGCCATCCGGGCACGGCACTGGCGGGCAGCAGAATCGTGTAGCCGAGCGCTTCGTAACCGCGGCATCGCCGGTCGAACATGCGAGCGAGCATGGGCACGTCCAGATCAGCGTAGTCATACACGCGCACTTCGCGCTTGCCTTCATGCAGGCGATGAAGACGGCCTACGTACTGCGCGATCGTTCCGCGCCACGAAACGGGCAGCGCCAGGAACAACGTGTCCAATCGCGGGTCGTCGAATCCTTCGCCAATGAATTTTCCGGTGGCGACAATCGCGCGGCCGGTTGTTGCGGGAAGCTGCGTCAGTTGGTCGAGCGCGCTCTGCAATTCTTTCCGGCCCATTCCGCCCTGGAGGGTGATCAGGTGAGGAATCGCGGACGAAAGGCGCCCAGCCAGGAGCTGCAAATGCTCGGTTCGTTCCGTAAGCACCAAGGGCGAACGTCCTTCACGCACGGCATCCAACACATCGCCACAGATTGTATTATTGCGCGCCTCATCGCTTGTCAGGGCCTGGTAGAGATTGTGAAACTCGGTGCGCGGATCGGACTCAGGCGGCGCCGGGGCGCGAAATCCAGTCGGGCGGACAAACACCTCATGAGTGAAGGGACGCGCGACGGCCTGCTGTTTCGCATCGACCCGATATCGGATCGGGCCGCATTGCATGAATATGATTGGGTGATGTCCATCTTTGCGGGTGACGGTTGCAGACAAAGCGGTGACAAATCTCGTTTTCGCCCGGCGGGCAACCAATTCAAAACTCCGGGCGGAGAGATGATGACACTCATCCACGACGAGGTGGCCATAAGCCCCGACGCAGTCGTCCACTTCGCCTTTGCGGACGAGGCTTTGCATGAGCGCCACATCCAGCGCGCCGGTCAGTTTCTTGTGCCCGCCACCGAGACGCCCGATCATTTTCGCCGGCAAACCGAGAAATGCGGACAAGCGTTCGATCCATTGTTCGAGGAGTTGCTGGCGGTGGACCAGAACGAGCGTGTTCACCCCGCGCCGAGCGATGAGCCAGGCGGCGATCACGGTTTTTCCAAAAGCGGTCGTCGCCGCCAGCACACCGGTGTCATGCGCCAGCAACGCCTTGGCGGCGGCTTCCTGGTCGGGACGCAACGCGCCGCTGAATGACACAGGGAGTGGAGTGCCGCGACAACGTTCGTCGCGAACAACGGATTTGATCTTCAACGACCTCAGAAGGTGCTGAATCTCCTCCAGACAACCGCGTGGCAAGGCGAAATGTTTCGAGTGATCCTCGGCGCAATGGATAATTCTCGGCTTGTCATACGTCGGGAGACGCATCACTTGCGCCCGGTAGAATTCGGGATTTTGAAAGGCGGCCAACTGGAGCAGTCGGTTGCGAAGCCCGGGCGGGAGGTTCTCCTTGGGGACATAAACTTGATCGGCGAGAACCAACTCAATGCTCTCCGGCAATGGTCCGAGGATGGGCGCTTCTTTGCGCCGCCGTGACGGAGGCGCAGCCCAGGGCGGATCATCGTCCTCATCCTGCAAAGCCATGCGCACGCCAACGATCCGCCCTTTCGCCTCGGCGTCACGCACGAGCGCTTCGATCTGGCCGCGGCTGATTTTCTGAACCGATGCCAGAAACGACCACTGGTCCGGGTACGGAACGAATTGCTCATCCAGGAAGACGGAGTTTCCCTTTTGCCTGGGCTGCATTTGCAACGGCAACGCGATTAGATTCCCGAACCCGCCTTTCGGCAGCGTGTCCTGATTGGGAAAAAGCCGGTCGTAAGATTTGAAGCCGATCTCCGGACGATGCTCCATCGTCTCCGTGAGAACGTGCGCGCCCAATTTGCGCGCGAGGCAGGCCGGGATGGCTTCCTCGAAGAAGAACCAAATGTGTCCGCCATTGCCGGAACGAGACCGCTCCAGCGCGGCGGGCAAGGCAAGTTGATTGCACGTTTGGAGGAAGGCGCCTGCATCTTGCTGCCAATGCTCACCGTCAAAATCAACGGCCAGGAAGAAGCAGGTTTCGTCCAGGAACATGGGATAAACGCCCATGACGAAGTCACGCCCCTGATCGTCGTGCCCCGAAAGATGCCAGCGGATCACTTCATCCGTGACCGGCAGAAAGCGTCGGTTTGGGCAATCTGTGCACTTGATTCGCGGCTTCTCGCACACGCCGCGGACCCATTCGTTCGCGCAAGCCGGCGCGTAACCGGTCTTCCCGGTTTTTCGGCTCTCGAAGCGGCGGGGATAGGCGTCTGTCCGTCCGCGAAAGAGCGAACGGAACAATTCGATTTTGGCGGCCGGCGGGGAGCCCCGCGTGACCTTTGAGCAGTTCTGATCCAAACGGTCGGGGTCGCGAATCATTCCAGATGCGGGATTGCAAACGGGGGTGGCCACATCGGTAAAGTAAGGGAAACCAGCGAGCGTGTCGAGGCCACGACGCATGGCCCAGGAAAGACCACACTTGGCAGAGTGTGATCGGCGCGAACCGGTGTTGCGGCGACAAGCCGCCTCAAACGCTCCTACAACAGCTTTCCGAGTTTCTCCTTCAACTGCTGGCGCGCCCGGTAGAGCCGCATCTCGACTGCCTTCGCCGAGCAATCGAGAATGGCCGCGATTTCCGATTGCGACTTCCGTTCGTATTCAAAAAGAATCAACGGCGCGCGCAAATCTTCCGGCAACTGGGCAATGGCACCTTTGACCAATTCAACCCGCTCCTCCGCCAGGGCTGACTCACTGGGCGTGGCCTGGCCGTCGGAGACGCTCTCCCGAAAGTCATGCCCGGTGTCGGGATTTTCGGCCTCGAGCGAAACATGCTGTCGCCGCATGCGCCAACGAAATTGAGATCGAGCCAAGTTCGTGGCGATGGTATAAAGCCAGGTGGAAAACCGGGCCTGGGGATTGAATTTTGCCCGATTCTGATAGACTCGGACGAATGTTTCCTGGGCCAGATCGCCGGCGTCGTCTTCGTTTTGCAGCAGGCGGATCAGGTAGTGAAAGAGGCGTTCGCCGTGGCGCCCCATCAATGAGTCCAACGCGGCGTCATGTCCGGCAGCCAGGCGCGCCATGTCCGCGGCATCCTCCTCATCGCCCGGTCGCGTGCTCATGGACTCGACCGGAATCATGCTCGCCCGCCATGCCGTGATCAGACAGAAAAGTCTTTTCCTGAACCCAGGTCAGGTAGCGTTTCCCCTGATCCGGCTTCATCGTTCGGCTGACCTCGTAGAAATGTTTGAGCATGCTCTTCTGGCATTCGAGCCGAAGCTGGGATGCTTCCGTGAGCTTGGTTTCGACTTCGGCGGTCAGAACGTTGGTTTGAGCCAGCAACCGTTTCAGCTCTGCGTTTTTGGCTTCGATGCGCGCACACATCCCGGCGCACTCCGGGAGATATCCTTCGTGGAGGCGTGAAATCCGCTCGAATTCAGCGTCGCTCAGGTTGAATTCCTTCTTCAGCCAGAGCAATTCCGGAGTTTGGCTGTGAAGCATTTCCCGGCGCGACGACGTTCCGGCAAAATACAAACCCAGGTAAGCGGCACCGCCCACAAGCAGCCCTGCCGCCAGAATGGTGATGCTGCGGATCATGATCTGGCTAACGCAACCTCTGATAAGGATCGATCAACCGGACATAACGCTGGCCGAGCAGCTCGTTGGTTTGACCTTTGTCCCGTTGCGCCTGAGACCAACCAAAAACCGAACCGGCGATGAGAAGCGTCATCAGATAGGCCGCCGCCACGGATGGCTTGACCAAAGCGCTCTCAAAAAGACTCGTCAACCACGCCCTCGCGGCCAACCCCCGCGGTTTCTGTGCGCGATCGATGCGGCGCCAGACTTCGCTGCCGAAAGCCGGAGGCAGCACCGCTTTCACTTCCCAGCGACGCAGCACACGATCTAACGCCTCATCGTTCCGATCTGATTCGCTGGTTTTCATGATTGATGCTCAGGGCGGCCGAGCCGGTCGCCGCCCTGAGAATTAACATTCGCTCGGCGGTTTCGCCATCATTACTTGAGCGGAGCGATTTCAAATTTCCCGGCCTTCGCGCCGAAGATAGCCAGGTACCTGGGCGAGAAGAACGGTCCCTTCGCGTGCGCGAGATCCACATCATTCCGGGCACTGCCTGCCACCACGGGATGGCGGGCCGCCAGGCTCCTGGGCGAAGCGATTTGAGTGGCCTTTGCGTGGACCAGATCCACATCGCTGCCGCTGTCGCTCACGCGCTTGATCTCGTTGGCTTTCGCCCGGGGCGATGCGAGAGGCTCGTCGGCGGCGCGCGTTGTGTTTGAGAACGCGAGCGCGGCAAGGAAAGTTGCTGTCAGTAAGAATTGGTTCATTGTCTTCATAGTGTTACCTGTTCTAGTGGGATTGACCCACGTTGGTTTTGGTTATCCACCTCTTACTACGCCGCTGCCGCCCGAATCCCTCCGGGATTCTCAAATGGCTCAAGAGTTCGACGTTCGCTGTTCAATGTTGAAGTTGGAAGCGAACATCGAACATGGAACATGGAACTTTGAACCGTGATTGGTTTAGCTGGCTAGTCTAGAACGGTAAGCATCCCTTCATGGAGTGGACCATCGAACGCGGTTCGAGGATCAGCCGCCGACCCTTTGCATCCAGCGTAACGCGGGCATAGCGAGAGAGAAAACCCGCGCCGAGCAACCCGATTTCTGAAGGAAACAACTCGCGTCTATGAAGCCCGGCCATAACCTGGTGCTTTTCGCGGCCGAGCCGCACGCTCACCCAAGCCTGCGGTATCCGAGTTTCAGCCAATCCGATGGACATCTTGAAAGACTCGGCGCGCGGCGAATCGTGCGAGACAACCCACTCCAACGGGGAAGCACAGCCTGTGTCCAAGCGCACCCAATCTGGAGCATGGCTGTTGACCTGGATCTGAATCTGGAGAACGCCCCGGCGGACTTCAAGCGGAAGAATCTCGCCCATCCATGAAGAAGGCGCGCTACCTATGAACCGATCCCCCTCACCCCATCCCTCTCCCCCAGTGGGAGAGAGGGTGCCCGAAGGGCGGGTGAGGGGGATGCTTTCAGGTTCAAGGGCCGTCAGCAGATCCGAAAGGAACCCGAAGCTTTCCAAGATCCGAAGCCTTCGGCCGACAAAGTCGATTTGCACGACACGATCCATGAAGAAATCCGCACCCAGCAGGCCATCCACCGAGTACGTGCAACTCTGGCTGAGGCGGCCCAGGTCCACCGCCAGAAAGTTGTCCGGGAGTGGCACGTTGGTGGCGGTGCAAGACAACGCGGTCGGCCAGTAGCCTTCAGTCTGCGCGTTGACTCCACGAACTTGCACCCGGCGGCCCAGTTTCACCCTGAGTTTCCTGGCCACACGCAGATCGACAACGCTGACGTTTGCGCCTGAATCCACCAGGAAATTCAAGAGGTTGGTTGATTGCGGGGTCGCGACTTTGACCCAGAGGAGACCGTCGCGGAGCTCTAACGGAATCTCGCCCATGCCTGGCGGCAGAGCGCGCGCGAGGGCGGAACTCAGGAGCAGAACGGCGACGGTAAGGCAGCGCACTAGCACCACGTTCCGCTGAGCACGGCCCGTGCCGCCACCGTGGAACCTGGGGTTTGGGCAGCCGTGTGGCGATTCTTAGGCGTTTTCCTTCCACTGCGCAGAAGGCGGTTGGTTTTTTTTGCGCGTCGAAGGCAAAAATCGCAGCCGGACGGTCGGCCGTTCGAGGCTGGATTTAGTTGAGCCGTTCGGAGAGCGTACCGGTGGTGCGGCGCAGCCTTTGGCTGAGGACACGGCAGATGCGCCAGAGCAGATCGATCCCCAGGCGGGGGTGCTCGTTCATGATCCCTTCAAAGCTCTCTCGCGTCAGCAGGAGGACCTTGCCGCTTTTCACAAACCTCGCCGTGGCGGAGCGCGGTTCACCGTCAATGAGCGCCATTTCGCCCAGCGTCCGCCCGACTCCTTCCGTCGCCACTTTGACCGGACCTTTCGGGTCGTTCTGTTTCGTCAAGTCCACGGTCCCTTCCACGATCAATGCCATGAAGTCGCCTTCGTCACCCTCTTTGAACAAAGCGCCGCCGGCATCGACGCTGTAGAATCGGAAGCTCCGGCTGAGCACCTGGAGTTCCCAGGACTCGATATCGTGGAGCAGAGGCAATCCCATCAACAACTCGCCGATTTTCGCCGGGGAGGCATCCGGCACCGGACGCACCGCTTCCGAATACTTCCGCGAATCTTTGAGTGAAGTCATTGTCGCAACTTGCATTTGAACCACCATCGCTTAACTGATCATTGAGCAAAGCCCATGCCGTATCATTGTTGCAAAGGCAACCGCTGAACCTTAGTCCCACATTCGCTCGCGGTCTGTCGGGGAAACCCTGATTCTGTCATGAGTCTATTCACTCGTACACGAATTCTGACGAACTGATTTCCTGTTCGGGTCAATTCCTGCAATCCGTGTCTCCTCCCGATCTCATCGCCAAAAGAACCACGTCAGCCATGCCAGCAACAGCAGAATCGACGTCACCCACCAAAGCGGACGAATGCCCCGCGGCCGGACTTCTCTCGGCCCGAATTCTCTTTTGAGGTAATCCTCGTAGTCGAACGAATCGTCCGGCAGACCGAGCGCATCCGACTTCGCGTCTTCGGACCAGCCCGTCTGCTCGCACGAGCCGCATTCGGGGCAGGCCATCGCCTTCTTGGGAAGATCCGCGCCGCAGTTGGGGCAAGTGTCCATTTGTCGATCCGTTACATCGTTAAAGGGCTAAATCGTTAAATCGGCAAGACCGTGAATGAAGCCGGCGATCAAGGGCAAACAATCAAGAACGCGCCGGTCGTCGAGCGGGCCCGGAAATCGAAAGCAAATCCTTCGTCCTCGTCCTCGAAACCCGACCCAAAACCGTGGTCGAGATTGGTTTCCCATGCCCTAAACGGGTCAGCTTTCTGTAGCCCGTTTTAACGATTTAACCCATTTAACGAATTTAACGGATTTCTCAGACTCAGCTCAGTTTTGAATGAACCAGATCGCCCATGACGCTCTCGCCGGACGCGGCGGCCGCTTCATTGACGGAGGCCGGATCCACGCTCCATCTGGCCGCCAGCCGATTAGTCTTTTCCAGGTTCCCGTGTAGCAATTCATTTGGCGAAAGATTTTCGTCACTCGCGGGCTCTCCGTAATCGAAGCATTTCAGCCCCAGTCCGATTTCTTCGCGAGTCAATGCGCCCTCATTCCACACGGTCTCGCCAGCCCAGGCGTAAGCTCGCAATACTTTCCCGTCTTCAAGTTTCGCCCAGGCGTGATGATTCAGGGCTGGTTGAACGCTGAAGCACTGGACATATCCGAGGGTCCGGCTCAGCCGTCGCAAGAAATGAAAGCTTCTGTCCGGGTCATCCACCGGATCAGGCAAACCGTGGCCGACGACCAGCACCCAGCCTCGAATCGGCGGTGAAACGAGGAGGCTGTGCGCCGCGAGTTGCGCCATGCCCTCGCCCCAGGAGCAGGGCTTCGCGTTGTGCAAGCCGAGAGCCGCTTGCACCGCGGGAAGGCTGCTGCTCCGAATCGCGCACCAACAACGCGGCGTGGACGGATTCCATCCGGGCATTCGGGCGCCGTGAAAGGGAACCGGGGGATCCGGGTTTTCGCTGCCGGGGTATCCGCTTCGATTGGTCCGAACATGTCTCCGGATGAGCAGCGCAAACCCCAGCGTGACCGCCAGCACCAATCCCAACGGCAGGAGCAGGAGCGTGAACGGCAATTGGCTTATGACTTCAGTGGCGGCCACGGCTAGGGAAATTTACTGCGTTGGCCAACTCCTTCAACGAGGAAAACTCGCCCGGTCTGGTGTCGCGCAGATCTACATTTAGTTCCCATTTGCGGTGAGGCGTTCATCGCGCTTCCGAAGTAATGCCGATTCCCCGCTTGCGCGGCGGTTTTGCCTCAGTCTTTAATACGCGCCACACAACCATACTTGACCGAGCCATGATCATGCGCCGTCCGCCGTCTAATTTCCGTTTGCCCGACAAAACTTTTGCACCGGGACTTTGCGCCAGCACTGCCCAGGAACCTGGTAGGGCTGCGTTGCCGCGCAGCCGATTTTCTGTGGCTTTAGCAGCGCAGCAGCGAAGCTCCCCTCCAGGGAGGGGCCGGGGGTGGGTTAGCATCCGTCTTGCCGTACCGGTCGCTCTTGCGTGGATTGCAGGTGGCGGGTTCCTCCAAACCTCGGCACAAAATCCTCCGGCCTCCCCAGCGTCTCAAAACCAAAGCGCCAACCCCGCCGCAGCGCCGAATCCGGCCAATCAACCCGGTCTTGCCTCGGCGGCGCGCGTCCAGCCTCGGCCTCCCTTTGAATTCCTCGATGGCGACCGCGTTGTTTTGCTAGGGGACACGCTGATCGAACGCGAACAATTGCACGGCTACGTCGAAACCCGGCTACTCGCGCGGTGCCCGGATCGAAAGATCATTTTCCGCAATCTGGGTTGGAGTGCGGACACACCGCTCGGCCAATCCCGGATGAGTTTCGATTGGCCGAAGCCGGAGCAAGACTGGCTCCAACAATTGCTGGCGCAAGTTGCCGCAGTCAAACCCACCGTCGCGATCATCGGCTACGGGATGGCCAGTTCCTTCGCGGGTGAAGCGGGGCTGGCGAAGTTCAAGGCCGACCTCACCAAGTTGATCGAGGGGATTCAAGCCCAGTCGAAGGGAAAGCCGGTCCGGTTCATTCTCTTGAGTCCGATTCGGCACGAACTGTTGCCGCCACCGCTGCCTGATCCAACGAAACATAACGCCGTGCTGGCACTCTACACCCAAGCCATCCAGGAAATCGCCGAAGCGGGCGGGCACCATTTCATTTCGCTTTTTGAGCTGTTGCCGGACGGCACGAAAACGGATCCGCCCGTGCCGTTGACCGACAATGGCATTCACCTGAATCCCGTTGGCTACTGGACGCTGGCCGAAACCATTGAGCAAGGGCTGGGCTGGATCCCGACTTCGTGGCGGCTGGGCCTCATGCGCGACGGCCAACCCAGGCGCGGCAGCCAATTTATCAAGGTCGAAGACGCGGTCAAGACGGACACCTCCATTCGGTTCAAAGCCACCACTGATTTTTTGGAACACTTAATGGCTCCGGGGGATGACAGCATGATCCCAAGGCGGACGCCGCCGAATCTGCTTCAATTCGTCGGGATCAAACCTGGCACTTACATTTTGAGGATCGACGGCCACGCGCTGGTCGGCTTTGACCAATCCGACTGGGCGCGCGGGCAACGCATCAGCGGCGGGCCTCCGCAAGCGCGGGCGGAGCGGCTTCGCCAAACTGTGATCCAGAAGAACGAACTCTTTTTCCATCGCTGGCGGCCACAAAACCAGACCTACCTGTTTGGCTTCCGGAAACACGAGCAAGGACAAAACGCTCGCGAAATCCCGATGTTCGACCCGTTGATCGAGGAGCAGGAAGCGAAGATCGCCGAACTGGTAAAACCGGTGAAACACACGTACGAACTGCTGACTCCGGAAGAGGCCGCGGCCGCTCCGCCACCTGCGCCCGCCCGCCCCGAAAGCGCGCCAAAGACCCAAGCCGCCGCTGCTCCCGCGGCGACGCCGGCTCAGCCTTCTGCCCCAGCGCGCACGGTTGAGCCGAGCGCATTCAAACCGCAGCCCAGGCCGAATTTTCAAGTCGCAGACGGTTTCGATGTGCAGCTCTTCGCGGAAAACCCGCAGCTCGCCAAACCGATCCAAATGAATTTCGATCCGCAGGGCCGCCTTTGGATCGCGAGTTCGTCCGTCTATCCGCAGATTCAGCCGGGCCAGGTCGCAAACGATAAGATCCTCGTGATCGAAGACACGGACGGCGACGGCAAGGCGGACAAATCAACCGTCTTCGCGGAGGGCTTGCTCATCCCGACGGGCGTCGAGCCGGGCGATGGCGGCGCGTATGTGGGCCAAAGCACGGAGCTGCTTCACTTCAAAGACCTCGATGGCGATGGGCGAGCGGATCAAAAGCGGGTCGTGCTTTCCGGCTTTGGCACCGAGGATACGCATCACATCGTCCACACGTTGCGCTGGGGACACGATGGCCAGCTTTACCTCAGCCAATCCATTTATATCCATAGTCACATCGAGACGCCGCACGGCGTGGTGCGGCTGAACAGCGGAGGAATCCTGCGTTTGCGTCCGCCCACAATGGAGCTGGGGATTCATTGCAAAGGCTGGATCAATTCGTGGGGACACGACTTCGATGCGTTTGGCCAATCGTTTGTCACGGACGGCGCGGGCAGTTCCGGCATCAACCTCGGCGTGCCTGGCGCGATGTACGTCACTTACGAAGGGGCGCGGCGCATCCTGGGCGGCGTCAGTCCGGGAAGTTATCCCAAGTTTTGCGGCCTGGAGATTATCCAGAGCGAGCACTTCCCGCCGGACTGGCAAGGGAGTCTGGTCACGTGCGATTTCCGGGCCCACCGCGTGGTGCGCTTCGCGATCAACGAGCAAGGTTCGGCGTACGTCACCAAAGAAATGCCGGACCTGTTGCGCACGGCGGACGTCACCTTTCGGCCTATCGATGCGAAGCTCGGTCCGGACGGCGCGCTCTACATCGCGGACTGGTCCAACCCGATCATTCAACATGGCGAAGTCGATTTCCGCGATCCGCGCCGGGATCATGAACACGGAAGAATCTGGCGCGTCACCGCGAAGGGCCGTCCGCTGGCCGCCAAACCGAAACTCAAAGACGCGGGCAGCGCGGGATTGTTCGCGCAATTGCTTTCGCCGAACGCTTTCAATCAACGCCAGGCCAAGCGAGTCTTGACCGAACGCGGGCCGTCTATCACGGCCGATCTCGCGAGTTGGACGCAATCGCAGACTTCCGAGGAAGCCTTGCTCGAAGCGCTCTGGATGTATCAGGCGATCGATGTCGCAGAGCCGGCTCTCTTGGGAAAAGTTTTGTCGGCCAAGGACGGGCGCGTACGGGCCGCGGCGGTCCGCGTCGTGGGGTACTGGCGCGAACGTTTGAACAACCCGGCCGATCTGCTCGCTCGAGCCATCGCCGATGAACATCCTCGCGTTCGCCTGGAGGCGATGCGGGCGTTGAGCCTGATCCCCACCGCGCGTTCCGCCGAGTTAGTCCTGAGCGCCCTGGACAAACCGATGGATCCGCATCTGGACTACGGTGTGTGGCTGAGCATCAATGATCTGGCCAGGCCCTGGATCGACGCGGTTCAATCGGGCGCCTGGAAAATTGAAGGACGCGAACGGCAATTGGAATTTGGATTGCGCGCCATCGAGCCTGCCCTGGCCGGCTCTGTCCTTGCCCGACTTCTGGAATCGCGTGCCATCCCGCGCGATGGCGGCGGACCTTGGATCGACTTGATTGGCCAGGCCGGTTCGCCCAAAGAACTCCAGCTTCTCTTCGATTACATTTTGGGAAAACGGCTGGACGAATCGGCGACCGCCAAAGCGCTTGCGGCGCTTGGGCAGGCAGCGCGGACACGGAAAGCCAAACCATCGGGTGATCTGGCGCCTGCGGAGAATCTGTTGGATCATCCGAACCAGAGCGTGCGTGTTCAGGCAATTCGACTGGCCGGAGGCTGGCGGTTGTCGCGCGTGGCGTCACGCATCCTACACGTCGCCGGAGAGGCCTCCGCTCCGCCAGCCGTGCAGCAAGCCGCATTTGAAAGCTTGCGCGAACTGGGTGGAGCCGAAGTCATGCAAGGACTCGATCCACTGACGGCCAAAAGCAAGCCTCCGGCGATCCGCCGCGAGGCTGCGCGGACACTCGCCGCGCTGAATCTGGAACAAGCGATGCCCCGCGTCATCGAAGTTTTATCGGATGCCAGCAAGGAAGACGAAGCCTTGGCGCTCTGGAGATCGATTCTGGCCAACAAAGGCGCGGCTAGCGTCGCCACTCGCGCGCTGGCCAAGGCCAAACTTCCCGCTTCCGTCGCCAAAGCGGGCTTGCGCGCCGCGCGCGAGGGCGGACGCAATGAACCCAACCTGGTGCTGGCGCTTGCCCGGAGCGGCGATTTGGAGGAGGCCGCGCGCGACCTGACCCCGGCGGAAATTCTGCAGATGGCCGCGAGTGTCAAAGAAAAGGGCGACGCGGCGCGGGGCGAGACGATTTACCGACGCGCCGACTTGAACTGTCTGGGTTGTCACGCCATCGGCGGCGTGGGGGGAAAGGTCGGGCCGGACATGACGTCGCTCGGCGCCAGCGCGCAGATCGATTACCTCATTGAGTCGCTGCTCTACCCCAATCGGAAAGTCAAAGAAGGCTATCACTCGCTCGTCATCGAAACCAAGGATGGTCAAGAATTCTCCGGCGTGCTGATCCGCGAAACGGGCGCCGAGGTGATTATCCGCGACGCGACCAACAAAGAGGTTTCGGTTCCCGCGAACAACATTCAAAGACGCTCTACCGGCGGTTCAATCATGCCGTCAGGCCTGTTGGACGTGCTGACAGGCGACCAGCAAATCGATTTGTATCGGTTTCTTTCCGAACTGGGGAAACCCGGACGATTTGACGCTTCAAAGGGGAACGTCGCGCGCTTTTGGAAATTATTCGCCGCGACGATTGACGCGGCCCAATTTGGGGACGAGCGCGTATTGAAGAGTGATCTGAATGATCGGGGCTGGACCCCAGCCATTTCGTTCGTGGATGGCCGGCTGCTGCGGGAGGAGTTGGACTCGAAATTGAAATCGGCCGCGGGTCGGCATCCTTCGGCGATTTACGCCGCGGCGCGATTCCAAGTCGCCAGGCCGGGTTCGGTCCGATTGGAATTAGCCGGCAAACCCTACGTGGCGCTGTGGATCGACGGACGCCCCGTCTCGGCAGCCAGCCCGATTCAAGCGGATCTTCCTTCAGGCACGCACACTTTCGTTATCAAGGTCGATGCGCAAAATCTGCCCGAAGCAATCCGGCTGGAAACAGCCGATGGAACCTTCCTCACGGAGTGAATAGCTCGCCAATTTCCAGAAAAGTGGGGCGAACCTGCCGGTTTGCTTTGTTCCTGTTCAGTGGACTTCTCTCCGCCCTTGGCGAAGGCGGGCCAAAGCTTTCCGAGGAATCCCTCTTGTGGGACAAATCGATCAACTTGCGCGGTGGATTCGGTTTCAAAGACAATGTGCTGCTCAGCCCGACTCAAAACCAGTCCAGCCCTTTTAGCGCCTTCGGGTTCGACGCGATGTTGATCCGGCTGCCAATTAACGGCCCCCAATTCTACGTGTTTCTCAGCGGGGACGATTATCGGTATCTGGAGGAAGTTGGCGTGGACAAAGAGCAAACATTCATCGCCACGAGCAAACTGCAAGTGCCGTTGGGCCAGGCGTGGGAAACGGGCCTTGAGCTGCAATACATTTTTCAAAACCAAGTGTTCGACGTCTCGACGACGGAGAGCGACCTGACCACGATTCGCCTGAAAGGACACGGCATCAAAGGCACGCCGTTTCTCGCCCGGAAATTTTCCGAGGCGTGGCGACTCCAACTGGATTTCCCGGTGACACGCCAGTATCTCCTCGAACCGCTCGACGATTATTGGGATATTGGACCGAAGCTCGCTCTGGAGCGCCGGTACGGCCATCGATCCTCGATTTCCATGGGCTACGCATTCGACTGGCGCCTTTACGACCGGCGGGCTCAACTCGATTCATTCGGGGCGTTGCAACGCGGAACATCACTGGACTTCCACATGCACCAATTCGAGCTGGTGGATCGCCATTACTGGGACGAAAAGCGCCGCTGGCGGAGCGATACGAAACTGGGGTTCGAGCAAAACGCCGATAACGGCTCTGGCTTCTTCGATTACCATCGCTACCAGTTGACCGAGCAATTGCGCTACACCACCGAGTCCTGGATGTTGCGGGGCCAGGTGCGGCTCAATTTTTATGATTACCAGGTGCAGCGGGTTGATCCGGCCAGCGCGGAGAAGCGCCATTTGACGACGCTCACGGCCAACGTTCGGGCCGAGAGAAAATTGCTGAAAAAGCTGCGGGTCTTCGCCGAGTACGAACACGAGCGGAACCTCTCGAATCGTGAGTCCAACGAGTACTCCGCGAACATGGTGCTCGGAGGGCTCGATTGGGAATTGTGAGGCCGCTCAAAGTTCCACGTCCTCCGGGCGGACTTCCAGGCATTCGTCCTGGTCCTCCCAAATGATGACGGGGTAATGTTCGAGGAGTTTCGGCAGGAGATCGCGTCCCGCCACGCCCAGCAGCCGCTCGGCCTCCTTGGCGGCATTCTCGAACGCGCGGTCGTAGTTCGCGACGCCTTTGCGCTGGCGATCATCCCAATGCGCCACGGCGTGGATCGGGGCGTATTCTTCGGCCCACTGTTTGAGGCTGCTTTGAATCTCGGCGGGCAAATCTTCAAACGCCACGCCCGTCCCGGTACAGTGCTGGCAAACCAAACCCGACTCGATCACATCGCGAGTTAACAAGGGCACGAGCGGCGCGCGGCAGCACGGGGCTTCCGGATACGCAGCCGGAGCGTTCGCCAGCCGTTTCAACCAGATTTGGCGATCATGCGCAACTTGTGCGGCCAGGCGGTAAGTCCCCAATAACGGGTGCGACAAACGCCAGGCGCTTCCTTCAAGCTGGCTCAACGTCTGGGCCATCCACCGGGCCAGGGTTGAGTCGTCGAAGTCGCGGAAGATGAGGCTGTACTCGGCCCAGAGCTTTTCCAACGGAGAATCGGATTCGTCGGACATCCCGGTTACATTGGGCCGGAGTGGCAGATTTGTCGAGACTCAGGCTCAAGAGTTGCGCTCTGGCGGGCTCTGGCGGTCGAGAGCGACCGGGCGTCAGGGACGCGGTGGAACGCGTCCTTACCCAGTTCTTGGTCCGGCAGCTTTCCCCTTTGAAGAGCGCTTGTCTTGTTTGTATCGTCGTTTCAATGTCCGAGGCTGCTTCATCTCCGCAACCTTCCGCGCTCGCGGCTCCGGTCAGCGCTGTGCGCGGAGTCGGCCCCGACCGCCGAACCCAGTTGGCGCGTCTGGGATTGCACACCGTTGGCGACCTGCTCTTCCATCGTCCACGCCGCTACGAGGATCGCCGCCACTTTCGCTCCATCGGCCAAGTGCAACTGGGTGAGGTGACCGCGACGAGGGGACACATTGTGGCCCTAGGTCTGAAACGTTACGCCAAAGGCCAGAAATCCGTTTTCGAGTTCATATT
>JACPRI010000439.1 GCA_016190065.1 Verrucomicrobiota bacterium | reverse complement strand
GATTCGAGGTCGTCGCCGGAAGTGAAGACCTGTTGTTGCGTCCGGTGGACGAAGCGGATGAGAGCCTCTGCGCAAGCTGCGGCATCCGCGGCCTGCCGCCGGGAGCGATCAGAACGACATGAGATTACTCTTTGACGACGAACTGATCGAGAGCGTCGTGTTCCTTTGCGCATTGGGGAAAGGACCGGGCCTTCCACCGCTGCAAGTCCGCCGCTTTCACCGGGAGCGCGAGCGGGCTTATTCCGTTCTCGATCCGGACGAACGGAATGCGGCCTTCTCCCGCGTTCACGCCGCCTGGTTTCACGAATGGGGACTCGACCAATGCCTGGCGAGGGTTATCGCGGGGTTTCCCCTGCTGGACCAATCCCTCCAGGCGATGGTCTTCCGCAAAGCGCGCAACAAATCTGAAGAGGCCGCCGATCTCTACGTGAACGCGAATGGGGAGAACCACGGCATCGTGGCGTTGCATTCCGAGCGCTTCGCAAATGAAGTGTCGTTGCGGGCCTTTCTCAATCATGAACTGATGCACGTCAGCGATATGGTCGATCCGGCATTTGGTTATTCGCGAGACGTAAGCCAATTCGGAGAGACGGCTTCGAAGAAGCGTCTGGTTCAAGAACGGTATCGCCTGCTCTGGGACGTCACGATCGATGGCCGGCTCACCCGGCTGGAGCGTGCGACGGTGGCCTCGCTAGAACGGCGGCGCGATGAGTTTGAGCGCGCCTACAGTTTCCTTGATGCGGATCGGCGCCGCGCGCTCTTCGAGTCCTTATGGATCGGTCCATCTCCGCAACATCAGGCTTTGCTGGATGTGGCGCGCGATCCACGCGGCTTGACGGGCTCGCGTGCGCAGGCACCGGGCGCGCCGTGTCCCTTGTGCGGTTTCGCGGCGTTCGCCTGGGTCGAAGGTTCCGCGCTGAAACCTCACACGGTGTCTGCGATCAAGAAGGAATTTCCCTCGTGGACCATCGAGGAGAGTGTGTGCCACCGATGCGTGGAGATTTACGAAGCGCCGTCCGGGTTGGAACTGCCGGCAACGATCTGCCTTTGAGCGGAGGTGGCCGGGTTCGACGCGCGTCGAGACCGCAAAGAAGAAGAATCTTGTGGCGCTCCGTTGGATACGCAAAAAAATGGTGAACAAAAGGCAAGTAATGTGCAGCCTCCTTTCAACTACCGTGTAGCATTATCGGCAAAGACGAAGCGATACGGATCCCGCACTGGAAACTAAGACCAACCAAACTATGAACTCCGAAGTGAACTCCGTTCCCCCGAAACGACGACCTGGCTTGTCCCGACTCGGCCCGCCCAAGCGGCTGGCCGTTCTCGGCACTTTGTTGGCCGCCTCCATCCTGGTTTCCTGCGTGAGCGTCACCCGCGTGGTGGTGGCACCGCCGAACATCCCCGGAGCCACGTTCGTCGGCTCGGAAACCTGTTCGCAGTGCCATGAGAACATCACCAAAGGTTTTCACGCCGCGACCCACGCCCGCCTGAAAGCGCCCGGGGCGAACGCGGCCAATGTCGGCTGCGAATCGTGCCATGGCCCCGGCAGCCTCCACAGTGAATCGGGCGGCGCCCACCACACGATTGTCAATCCGAGAAAATCCCCGGACGCCTGCTTTCAGTGCCATCTCGATAAGCGGGGCGAGTTCAATCTTCCGCATCACCATCCGGTCCTGGAAGGCAAGATCAGTTGCGGGGATTGCCACAATCCGCACAAGGGCGATGCGGTTATCGGAGGAGGCACGGCTCTGGCGACGGAGTTCGACACGTGCGGCCGGTGTCATACGGCTCAACGCGGGCCGTTTGTCTTCGAGCATGAAGCCGTCCGCGAAGGCTGCACCACCTGCCACGCCGTCCACGGGTCGGTCAACCCGCGCATGCTCAAGGAACGCAGTGCGGTGTTGTGCATGAAGTGCCATTTCCAGCAGCAAACCACGGGCGGACGAATTTTCATCGGCGGACAAGACCACACGACCCGCCTGCCGCGGGGCAGTTGTTGGTCGGCGGGCTGTCACGAGGCTGTGCACGGCTCTCAAATTGGTTCGTCCCTCAGATTTTAACGGCCGCAAACTCACTAACCCAGTAGGAGAATCGATGAACGCACTAGATCGGCGATCAAACAGACGGCAACAAATCGCTTTGGTCACCTCAGCGCTCTTCAGCGCCGGATTGATCAGTTGGCCCGCCCTGGCGGCCGACCCGGGGGCTCCCACGGCCGCGGCCGGCGACAAAGCGCCCGCGCTGGAAAAGAAATCGGACGATAGCACGACCGAATATCGCAACTGGTTCGACGTCTCGGTCGGCGGCGTGTTGCTGCAAGGCGACAAAGCGGCTTACCAGCGCCGATACCGGCTGCCCGGCAGCGCCTTTGGCGGCGTCGAAAGTTTTCACTACGAACAGGACGTGGGCAAGAAGGGCCTCTTCTCGATTGATGGGAGAGGAATTTTCGACACCGACGACTATGCGCTGAAACTCGAGCTGTCCAATCCGGACATCGGCTATCTCCGCGCCGGCTACAAAGAGTTTCGTTCCTGGTATGACGGCAGCGGCGGGTATTTTCCCAGGAATGGGCAATGGTTCTCGCTGTCTGATGAGGAGCTGTCATTGGATCGGGGCGAGGCGTGGTTTGAAGGTGGGTTGACGCTGCCGGACAGACCCGAGCTGACCTTTCGCTACAGCCACCAGTTTCGCGATGGGCGAAAGGATTCGACCATTTGGGGTGATTCAAATCTCACGGGTGGATTCGGCGCGCGGGGCATTGTTCCGGCCTTTCGGGACATGGATGAGGAGCGGGACATTTTTGCAGCCGACGTGAAGCACAAACTCGGCAATACTGACCTTGGCGTCGGCTTGCGCTACGAATTCTCCAAGAACGATAACTCGCTCAACATTCGCCGGCGTCCCAACGAGCCTGCGGCGGATCGCGTCCTCACCCAGCGCGAGGGAGTGGACACCGACATGTTCAACGCCCACGCCTTTACCGAGACGCGGTTGAATGAGAAAGTGCTCGTCACGACCGGCTACTCCTTCACGACCCTGGATACGGACATCTCCGGCAGCCGCATTTACGGTGCGGATTACGATCCAATCTATGACCCACTCTTCGCCCGACGGCAGCAGCGGGACGAGGGCTTCTTCGGCCTGACAGGTGGCGCGCAAATCAAGCAGCACGTGGGGAACTTCAATCTGATGCTCACGCCCTGGAGCGGTTGGGCGATTGTGCCGTCCCTGCGCGTGGAAAGACAGGATCAAAGTGGCGTGGCTGAATTCGTCGAAACAAACGTGGGCGCCGGCCCGGCGTTTGCCGCGGCCGCGGAGGATTTGCTGAATCTGCGGGAGCGCGGGTTTCTAGATGTGTCGCAGAGCCTGGAAGCGCGCTACGCCGGAATCACGAACTGGACGTTTTATGCGCGGGCGGAATTGCTCGAGGGCGAGGGCGATTTGATGGAACGTGAACTGGAAGCGACGACGGGAGTCGTCGATCTAGTGCGAGACACCGACTCGACCCGATTTACGCAGAAGTACGTCGCCGGCGCCAACTGGTATCCGCACCGGCGGCTGAACCTGGGGGCGCAGTACTATCATAAGATTCGGGAGAACAGTTATGATCACGTCGCCGACACCACCAGTAATGTGCCGCCGTCCTCGAATCGCTATCCCGCGTTTTTCCGGGACCAGAACTTCGAGACGGACGATGCGAACGTTCGCGTGACCCTGCGTCCGCTGGACAGCGTGACGTTGATCAGCCGATACGACTTTCAACTCTCGACGATCGAGACCATCGGAGATTACCTGGACCCGGTGCGGAGCGCTGAGGCGCGGAGCCATATTCTCAGCCAGAGCATGACCTGGACTCCCCTCGCCCGGCTCTTTTTGCAGGGCAGCCTCAATTATGTTTGGGACAAAACCGAATCGCCCACCGCTCAGTCGGTCCCGGGCACGAACCTGGTGCTGAACGTGGATAACAGTTACTGGAACGCCAGCGCCACCGCCGGTTATGCGCTCACCGACAAAACCGATCTCCAGGCTCAATACTTCTATTACCGGGCGGACAACTTCGAAGATAATTCCCAATTCAGTCAGCCTTACGGGGTCGGAGCCGAAGAGCACGGCGTCACGGCGGCGATTATCCATCGAATCCGGAAGAACCTGGTCAGCACGGTCAAATACGGCTACTTCCGGAATGAGGACGAAACCTCCGGGGGGCACAACAATTACGAAGCCCATCTGGTTTACTCGAGTTTGCGGTACTCGTTCTGATGACGCTCATTCGTTCTCGACCTGCAGCACTTTCGGCAGAACATACGCAGACCACGCCAGCACACCGCCGATCCAGATCACCGCCCCGAAGCTGTAGTGCGAAATCATAATCTTCGGCCAGAAATCCCCGCTGATGCGCGTCGCCATGCCCAGGAGCATCAGACTGACGACGGCCAGCAACCAGCCATGGCGTTGCCGCAGTTTGGGCAGGTTGCCGCTGTGGCCAAATACGACCCGTGTGGCGACGGTGAAGGTGATTACGGCAAACCCGCCAATCAGCGTCAGATGCAATAGGCCCACTCGAGAGGTCGGAAACAGCGCGATAAGAATGAATCCGCCGACCAGGGCCGTGAAGGCGATTCGCAGAGACGCTCCCAGAGCGTTACTGAATTCGGGCAGCCGCCGAAACGGAAATTCCCAAGCGATATAAACCAAGGCCGTCGCAAAACGGACGGCGTGGGCTGTGCGGTACGCGCCTTCGACCTCGAGAAAAAAGGAGGCCACGATCAAAATTCCTGCCGCGAGCGCCAGCACCGCCTTTTTCTTCCACGCGGCCGATGGGGTGCGCATGGCAGGGAAATCGTGCGGGCTGGGCAGGCCAAAAAAACGCGGCAAAATGAATGGCCCAACCCCCAGGATCGGGAGCAACACGAAACCCTGATACGACAGCAGCCGCTGCAAAAGGATCCAGTAAGCGCCGCCCTCCTCTCCCTCGGGTTGAAATACCGCGAGGGCTGTCCCGGCGAAGACGCACACGAAGGCCAGTCCCACGAGCACGAATCCTGGCGGCGGCATGTCCTGACGATGCCTCGCCCGCCTGAACATCCAAACCGCGAACAGCCCCAGCAGCCCCAGGAAGAGCCAATCCCCCCAATGAATCTTTTGCATCGCGTAAGCCGCAACCATCGACACGTGCAGAACCAGGAGCACAAGAACGTCGCGCAGGCCGAGCGCCGCCGCTGACAGCATTCGCGGCATCGCAGTCCCGAGAAACCCGAAGATAAACCCTCCGAAAAATCCACCGGCCATGATCCGCGCGTGACCTTGTCCTGGATAGAAGCTGCTGAATCCCCAAAAATGCAACGGCCACAGCGCCACTCCGACAATCCCCGCCAGCACGCCCGCCGGGAAAAAAAGGCGAAAAGGCTCTCGGGCCAAATCAGCCAAGGTCACTCGCCGTGATGGGTCTGGCATAGATCTCTGTTTGCAACCGCAGTTTCAGGGAGAGCCTTCCGGTTGCCAAGCGCGATCAAGCAATCCTGCCGCCGCCCCCTCACCCTTTCCCTCTCCCCCAGTGGGGGGAGAGGGTGTCCGCAGGACGGGTGAGGGGGAATCTGTTCAAACTGAGAATTGCTGCTCAAGAGTCCCCCAAGAGCACCCTGACCTTGCCAAGTAATGCTCCTCCCGATAGTTTCCGAGCGTGGTCGATGCCGGAGATTTGTTATGAAAACGATTCTGAGATCAGGCCTGATCGCAGCCCTGAGTTGCCTTGCCGGGACGGCCCGGGCAGCCGATGCCGCCGCGTTATGGGACAAGCACTGCGCCTCTTGTCACGCCAAGGACGGCGGCGGCAACACTCGCATGGGCAAGAAGGTCGGTGTCAAAGATTACCGCGATCCGAAAGTTCAGGAGGGCTTGAAAGATGACAAAGCCTTCAAAGCGATCAAGGAAGGACTTACCGAGAAAGGCGAGGAGAAGATGAAGTCGCTCGGCGACAAGCTCATGGACGAGGAAATCAAGGAGTTGATCAAATTCCTGCGCAGTTTGAGGAAAGCTCCGTAAGCCGCTCTCAGAATCACCGCCCAATGGAAGGCTGCCCGGCAGGTTTCCAAGAGGCACGGCTCGCATGAACCCACCCCCGGTCCCCACTGCGGTAGAATTGAGCAACACGGCTCTCCTTCCTCTCCCCGTGAGGAACGAGTGGGGAGAGGATCGAGGAGAGGGAGAACTCCAAGCTTTGTCCTCAGGTCGTTCGATGCTTCCTTTGTGATGAACGAACCCCCCGCGAATCCGATTCGCCCGCGCCTGGTCAGAAACTGGCTGAGCCTCGCGGGATTCATTCTCGCGATTGGAAGCTTTTTCGCTTTCGTGCTCCTGTTTGCCATCGACCTGATGGCCGAGCACAGCAACCCGTACATGGGCATCCTGACCTACGTAGTCGCGCCCGGTTTTCTCATCTCGGGCATGGCGCTCATCACCACGGGTGTGCTCCTGCACCGCTGGCAGCTCCGGAAGTCGCTTCCTGGCGCGCCGCCGCCGCGCATCACGATCGATCTGGCTCGTCCACAGGACAAGAAGCTGCTGGCGGGGTTCCTGGTGGGCACGCCGGTTTTCTTGCTCCTGACGGCCTTCGGCAGTCATCGCACCTACCAGGTGAGCGAATCGGTCCAATTCTGCGGCCAGGCGTGTCACACCCCGATGAAGCCGGAGTTTATCACCTACCAGAACTCCCCGCACGCGCGAGTGTCTTGCGTGGAATGCCACGTCGGGCCTGGCGCGGCCTGGTATTTCAAATCGAAAGTGAACGGCGTCCGCATGCTGGCCTCCACGCTGGCCAACAATTTCGAGCGCCCCATCAAAACGCCGGTCAAGAATCTGCGTCCGGCCCAGGAGACGTGCGAAGAATGCCATTGGCCGCAAAAATTCGTCGGCAATCTTGAACGCACTTACGCTCACTTTCTGGCGGATGAAACCAACACGCCGTTCACCGTCCGGATGTTGCTCAATGTGGGCGGAGGCGAAACCAGTTCCGGACGCACCGGCGGCATCCACTGGCACATGAACCTCGGAAACAAGGTCGAGTACCTCGCGACCGACGAACAGCGGCAAGTCATTCCCTGGGTCCGCTTCACCGATCCGCAGGGCGTCGTAACGGAATACCGCACTCCGAATTTCAAGGGCGATCCCAAGCCGTCCGAGATCCGTCGCATGGACTGCATGGATTGCCACAATCGCCCCGCCCATCACTTCCGCTCGCCGAGTGAAGCGGTCGATCTGGCGATGTCGGTGGCGCGAATCGATCCGCGGTTGTCCTGGGTCAAGTCCAACGCGGTCGAAGTCCTGACGCAGAACTACGGGAGTGAGAGCGAGGCGCTCCGGAAGATTGACTCCACGCTGCGCACCACTTACACAAATTATCCGCAGATCGATTCGCTGGTGGCCGAGGTGCAGGACATATTCCGCAATAATTTTTTCCCGGAAATGAAAGCCAACTGGCGGGTGTATCCCGACAACATCAGCCACAAGAACTGGGCCGGGTGTTTCCGGTGTCATGATGGACGCCACAAAACGCCTGATGGGAAACGGTCCATCAAAGCGAGCGATTGCAATTCTTGCCACATCATCCTGGCCCAGGGCAGTGGCCCGCAACTCGAGACGCTGAACCCCAAAGGCCTTCCCTTCTTCCACATCGACGCCGAGTACTCGGACTTCTCCTGCGCCGAGTGCCACACGGGTGGACTAGTCAAATAAGGGGGACGAATTGCCAAGATGCGGGCAGCGAACCCGCCCAGGCGCCAGTAGTGTCCCGGCGTTGGGGCCAGGCCGGAATTGGCCATGGCCAGGACAAAATTCTCAAAGTACGAACTATTCGGAGAGATTCATGAAAAAAATGATGTTGTTAACGGGCGCCCTGCTCATCGCCACCGTGATGACCGCGCGCGGCGCTGACGTGAAAGAAGTCTGGGACAAGAACTGCGCTTCGTGCCATGGCAAGGACGGCAAAGGCGAAACCAAAGCCGGCAAAAAGGCCGGCGCGAAAGACCTGACCGACGTCAAATACCAGGGCACCTTCACCGACGACCAAATGGTCAAGCAAATCAAGGAAGGGATGAAGGACAAGAGCGGCAAGGAGTTGATGAAGCCGTTCGCGGACAAATTGACCGATGAGGAGATCAAAAACATCATCGCCTACGTCCGCGCGTTTAAGAAGTGAGGCGCAAAAAATGCACAGCCTTCGCCAATCATCGGGTGGAATCTTCCCTGCTCCTGGCGTCTAGTCCGCATGGCGAAGCCGAGTGCTCCGGCCTTCGGATAGATCGGAACACGGAGCTCTCGCCCGAAGATGCCCGCGTCCCGAATTCATTCGTTGGGGCGCCCGAAACCAAGAAATCGTGAATCGAAAATAATCAGGAGAAGGTTATGAGAAAACTGTGGTTACTGTCCCTCGTCATCCTGTCCGCCCTGGCGGTGTCGGCGCTCGCGACCGACGTCAAAGAGAACTGGGAAAAGCAATGCGCCAAGTGCCATGGCCCGGACGGCAAGGGCGACACCAAAATGGGAAAGAAAGCCGGAGTCAAAGACTACACCGATGCCAAAGTGCTCGCGGAATTGAAGGACGATCTCGCCTTCAAGCGGGTCAAGGAGGGCTTGAAGGAAGGCGACAAAACGAAGATGAAACCGTACGCCGACGTGCTGAGCGACGACGAAATCAAAGCGCTCGTCACGTTCGTTCGCGCCTTCGGCAAGAAGTAGCGGCGTTTCTTCCTCTGCGCTAAGGCGGGCCTTCAGCCCGCCTTTTTTATTTTGGAGTGCGGCCAAGCGCGCTGCTTGCTCCGCATCCCCAGACAAAAGAGGCCCAAACTTCAGCAATCCAAACGAAGCAATCCGTGGAGCCGGTCGCTAGGTTTCTCCCGAATTGGAGAAGGCAACTTCTCTGAAAGCCGAAGGGACGGCTGGGTCGGCCGGCCCTAACGCGGCGCGACAAACGACCGGCAAACATTTCAATTATGCGGCGGTTTCCTATTCCTCCTCAGCTCTCCAGGTTGTTGTTGCTTACGATGGTCATTGTGACGCTCTATCTGACGGCCCGGTACTTTTTGACGCCCCAATCCTTCGGCCTGTACGGCTGGTACCGGGCCGTGGCCCTCGATGAGATCGCCGCGCGGCCCACGACTTATGCGGGCCAAAAGGCCTGTGACGAGTGCCACTCGGAAGTGGTCCAGCGTTTGGCCAAGTACGAACACAAAACGGTTTCCTGCGAATCCTGCCACGGCACAGGCCAGGCTCATGCCGACAACCCGGACGCTCCGGTGACCAAACTGACTTACAGCCACTGCGTGCGGTGCCACGAAGCGGATCCGGCGCGTCCGACATGGCTCAAGCAAGTCAAATCCAAGGAACACTACACCGGGCAGCGGTGCACGGAATGCCACATCCCTCATCAACCGAACGAAGTCCCATGAAGAAACCCTTAGGCCGTCGCAGCCTTTTGCGAACCCTCAGCGGCGCGCTGGCCGGCGCCCTCACTCTGTCCGTGTCCCGCAAAGCGAAGGCCGCGCTGCAAAAAATCCTCGTGGCATCCCACACACCCAAAGGCTACGACCCGACCAAGCACAAGTGGCTTATGGCGATCGACGTGGGCCGTTGCATTGGTTGCGGGTTGTGCGTCGAGGCGTGCAAAACCGAGAACGCCGTGCCAATCGGGCCGAGTTATTTCCGCACCTGGATCGAGCGTTACATCATCACCAGGCCCGAAGCGGGCTCCGGCGAGATGCGAGGCGAGACGATCGTCGATTCACCCAACGGCGGGATGCAGGGATTCCCGGCCGGTCTGGTGCCGAAGGAACAAATCCTGAAATCCTTCTACGTGCCCAAGCTCTGCAATCTCTGCGAGCATTCTCCTTGCGCTCAGGTTTGCCCGGTCGGCGCGACCTTCGACACACCGGATGGGGCAGTGCTCGTGGATCCCAAATACTGCATCGGCTGCGGCTTTTGCATTCAAGCCTGTCCGTACGGCTGTCGCTTCATGAATCCACTCACCAAGACGGCCGAGAAATGCTCGTTGTGTTATCACCGGATCACGCGCGGGCTGAAGCCGGCCTGCGTCGAGGTCTGCCCAACGGAAGCGCGAGTCTTCGGCGACTTGAAGAACCCGGTCCCGAACGATCCGATCCATCGCTTCATCGAGAAGAACAAAGCGGCGCAAAGCCTCAAACCTCATCTGGGAACTGCCCCGCGCGTCCTGTACGCCGAATTGGACAAGGAAGTGCGCTAATATGAACAATAGTTTCACCAATAACATCGTCGAAATCCTGCCCCGCGTCGAAGGCTTCGCTTACCCGAACGAAGCGACGGTGCACCCGCTGTGGAGCGTGTTGATTGTCGTTTATCCGTACGTGACGGGATTGGTCGCGGGCGCATTCATCATGGCTTCGCTTGTCCGCGTCTTCAACGTCCGAGCGCTGGAGCCGGTGTACCGGCTCTCCTTGTTGACGTCGCTGGCGTTTCTGTTGTGCGCCCCTATGCCCTTGCTCCTTCATCTGGGACATCCGGAGCGTTGCTTTGAGATCATGATGACGCCGCATCTGAGTTCGCCGATGGCGATGTTCGGATTTGTGTATGCCTGGTACCTCTTGGCGGTGCTCCTCCTGGAACTCTGGTTCGATTATCGGGCCGACTTTGTTGAGTGGTCCCAGTCGCAAACCGGCCTTCGGGGGGTGATCTATCGCGCGTTCACACTGGGCGTTCATGACGTTTCGGAGCCGGTGCTGCGGTTGGACGCGCGCATGGGCCGGATCATTTCGATCGTCGGCATTCCTTCGGCCTTTCTGCTCCACGGTTACGTGGGATTCATTTTCGGTTCGATCAAGGCGAACCCGTGGTGGGGTAACGTGCTCATGCCGATCATCTTCATTTTCTCCGCGATTGTCTCCGGCATGGCGCTGTGCGTTTTCGTTTACATGTTTTTGAGTTGGGCCCGGCGTGCTCCGGCCAGCATCGACTGCCTGGATACGATGGGGAAATTCCTTTTCTTTGCGCTCGTCATTGACGCGGCGATTGAAAGCCTGGATTGGATTCACCGGCTCTATTCGGCGGATGAATCGATCCACATCCTCAAATCCCTGGCCGCAGGACGGCTCTTTTACACCCTGCTCGTGGGCCAGGCGTTCTTCGGCACCCTGGTGCCTTTGCTGCTCCTCGGAGCCGTCCAGCTTTTCCGAACGCGCATCACGGTGTCCGCGCGGCATTGGATCTACTTTGTCGGCAGCGTGCTGATCCTGGCCGGTGTGCTGTCCATGCGCTGGAACGTCGTCATCGGCGGCCAACTGTTTTCGAAAAGCCTTCGGGGATTCATGGATTACAAACTGGAGTTCGCCGGTCATGAAGGCTGGCTGCTGTCGGTCGCGCTCCTGGGCTTACCCTTCGTCATTCTCGGTGTTTTCATCAAACTCTTTCTGCCCGCAACTCGAAGCCACAGCAACGAGCCCGCAACGCCGATCCGACCGGCGACCGGCGCGAGCGCGGTTTGAGTGGCGTGATCGTCAAGAAAGGAAAACAAATGGCCAATACACGGAGAGCGATGGAGAGGGCGCCAAACGATATTGGCCGCGTGAACAGCCCGTCGCAGGGCAGCAATAAATTCAACCCCCACTGAAAATGAACTCGCGAAACAAGTCGATTCTTCTCGGTATCGCCATGCTCCTGGGCGTGGCCATGGCAGCAACCCAGGCCGAGGATGTGAAGGCCCTCTACGAAAAGGAATGCGCCAAGTGTCACGGGAGCGATGGCAAAGGCGACACGAAAATGGGCAAGAAGCTCGGCGCCAAGGATTACACCGATCCCGGCGTCCTGGCGAAAATGAAGGATGACGCCGCGTTCAAAGCGATTAAGGAAGGGCTTAAAGACAAAGCGGACAAGACGTTGATGAAGCCGTATAGCGATCTGACGGACGATCAAATCAAATCGCTGGTCGCTTTCATGCGGGCGTTTCCCAAAAAGTGAGTAACTCCCCGGCGCGTGAGGGGAAAGGCGACGGACATTCGCCAGTTGCTCAAGAGTTAGCAGCGTGCCGCTCAAGGCACCAAGACAGGAACCCTTGTTCGTTCGGATTCAATCATGAACACGGAACCTAATCCTCCAGAAAAAATCAGCCGCTCCTCGTTGCTGCGCAACTGGACGAGCTTGCTGGGCCTCATCATCGTCCTGGCGAGCTTGTTCTCGTTCTTCCTGTTGTTCCTGCTGGATTCGCTGGCGCATTTCGCCAATCCGTACGTCGGTGTCTTGACCTACTTGGTGGCGCCCGCCTTTTTGGGGGTGGGCCTGGCGTTGTTCATTTTGGGCGTGTTGCTCCGCCGCTGGAAGATCGCGCGCAGCGTCGGGGTCGCGCCGGCGCTCCAGATTGATTTGTCGCGCCCCCGGGACCGGCGCATCCTCGGCGTCTTTTTGGGCGTGGCCGTGCTCTTCCTGCTGTTCACGGCCATGGGCAGCTACCACACGTATCATTTCACCGAATCGGTCGAATTTTGCGGACAGGCCTGCCACACGGTCATGCAGCCTGAATTGGTGACCTACCGCCATTCTCCTCACGCCCGAGTTTCCTGCACCGAATGTCATATCGGTCCGGGTGCCACCTGGTACGTGCGCTCCAAACTCTCCGGCACCTATCAGGTCTATGCAACCGTCCGGGACAAGTTCCCGCGCCCGATTCCGACGCCCATCAAGAATTTGCGTCCGGCGCAGGAAACCTGCGAGCAATGTCACTGGCCGAAGAAGTTTGTCGGCAATCTGGACCGGACTTATGCCTACTTTCTGAGCGACGAAACGAACACGCTGCACGAGATCCGGCTGCTGCTCAAAGTCGGCGGAGGCGATCCCACGCATGGACCCGAAGGGGGGATTCACTGGCACATGAACGTGCGCAACAAAGTCGAATACTTTGCCATCGACGCCGGCCGGCAACAAATCCCGTGGGTCCGGCTCACCGACCATCAGGGAGTCGTGACCGAATTCCGCTCGCCGGGATTTACCAACAAAGTGGATAAGTCGGACATCCGCGTCATGGACTGCATGGATTGCCACAATCGGCCCGCCCACATGTTCGAGCCACCGAATTCCGCCGTTGATCTGGCCATGAAGCTGGACCAGATCGATCCGGCTCTTCCCTTCATCAAAACCAACGCCGTCTTCACGTTGACCCAGTGTTACACGAATGAAACCGAGGCGCGGCAAAGGATCGCGACGCATCTCGCCAACGCCTATACCGACACGCCGCGCCTCCGGAAAACCATTCAAACCGTCCAGCAAATCTACCGGGACAATTTCTTCCCGGAAATGAAAGCCAACTGGCGCGTCTATCCGGACAACATCGGCCACAAAGACTGGCCGGGATGTTTTCGCTGTCATGACGGCAAGCACACCAGCGCCGATGGCAAGAACATGATCAAGGCCAACGACTGCAACGCGTGCCACCTCATCTTGGCGCAAGGGAATGGCGCGCAGATTGAGAAACTGAATCCGGCCGGTTTGAAATTCGAGCACCCCGGCGAGGACTATGACAAAGAATTTCTCTGCAACGACTGCCATACTGGGGGGCCCTAGCGGTGTTCTGAGACCCTCGCGAGGTTGGACGCCTCCTGCCCCCTCACCCCGGCCCTCTCCCACAGGGAGAGGGAGAACTGTGCGCAGCGTGCGGTTGAGTTCCAAGCGTCTGCAATTCTTCTCGGGCGGCAATCGATGCTCCCTCTCCCCGAGGGAGAGGGCCGGGGTGAGGGGAAGCGGTGCAGACTTACGACCCGACTCAAGCATCTTGCGGGCTGGCCGAACGATGGCCTTGGTTTGGGTGTTCTCTGCAGCCCTTTTCTTTTCAAGCCTGCCGCTCCTCGGCGCGGTGGCAGAAAGGGTCCCGAACGAAGATTGCCTCGACTGCCACACTGACGCGAAGTTGACGCGGAAGGTCCAGGGCAAAGAAGTTCCGCTGCCGGCGTTTCACACGAACCTCTTCCAGAAATCGATCCATTCGAAACTCGCTTGCGTCGATTGTCACACAGGCATCAAAGAGGCCGTCCACGACCGCCATCCGCCTCCGGCCCAGTGCAGCTCGTGCCACACGACATCCTCAAGCCATGAGAAGGCCTCCCGGGAATACAGTGCCAGCATCCATGGCGTCAGCCGCACGATTGGCGCCTCGGCCGCGGCCTCTTGCGCGGATTGCCATGGCTCCCATGACATCATCGCGGTGAAAGACCCTCAATCGCCGGTCTTCAAACTGAACCTGCCGCGCACGTGCGCCAAGTGCCACAGCAACACCGGACTCACCGCCGAGTACCGGATGAAGTATCCGCAGGTCGCGTCGCAGTATCAGGACAGCATTCATGGCCGGGCGCTCTTGAAGATGGGGCTGATTGTCGCGCCGTCGTGCAACGATTGTCATGGCGTGCATGACATCAAACGCAGCGTGGATCGCAGCTCGCCGATCAACCATGCCAACATCGCCAAGACCTGTGGCAAATGCCACCTCGGGGTGGAGAAAATTTACAACGACAGCGTTCACGGCCAGCTCCTCGTCCAGGGGGACAAGAACGGGCCGGTGTGCACGGATTGTCATTCCGCCCATCAAATCGAGACACCCAACGGCAATCACTTCAAGGCCCTGAGCGATCAAAGGTGCGGCCGTTGCCACGAAGACCGGCTCACGCATTATCGCGACACGTACCATGGCAAAGCCATCGCGCTGGGGCGACCAAACGTCGCCTCGGAGGTCGCCGCGTGCTACGACTGCCATGGCCATCACGATGTGTTGCCGCCTTCCAATCCGAGCTCCCGGTTGTCCGAGGCAAACATTGTCGAAACCTGCCGGCGGTGCCACCCGGGGGCCAACGCCAGCTTCACGCAATACGTGCCGCATGCCAACCCGCTCGACGCGGAGAATTATCCCGCGTTTCACTGGACTTTTGTTTTGATGACCGTGCTGCTGATCGGTGTGTTTGCGTTCTTCGGCGGGCACACGCTTTTGTGGCTGTGGCGATCAGCCTATCTCTATTGGCACGACTCGAAGACCTTCCGGGAAGCCAAAGTGCGCGTGCAGAAGGACGAGGAGTGGTTCACGCGCTTTGTTCCTTTCGAGCGGTTCCTGCACTTCCTGGTGGTGACTAGCTTTCTCTTGCTCGTCATCACGGGGATGCCTCTAAAGTTCTATTACACGGACTGGGCAAAGGTTCTGTTCCGTTTCATCGGCGGAGCGGAAGTGGCGCGGTCATTGCATCACTTCGGGGCGCTCGTCACCTTTCTTTACTTTGCTCTGCATTTGTTCGAAGTCGTGACCACCGCCTGGAAGCGGCGCGCCCGTCTGCGCGACCCGGCTTCCGGCCAGCTTCAATGGAAGCGGGCCTGGCCGGTTTTGTTCGGCCCCGACTCGATGATTCCCACCTTGCAGGACTGGCGGGATTTCATCGCGCACAACAAGTGGTTCTTCGGGAAAGGACCGAAGCCGCAGTTTGACCGGTGGACGTATTGGGAGAAGTTCGATTACTTCGCCGTGTTCTGGGGCGTCTTTGCCATCGGGCTTTCGGGCCTGGTCCTGTGGTTTCCGCAGGCCTTCTCCAGCTTTCTCCCCGGCTGGATCATCAACATCGCGCTGATTGTCCATTCGGACGAAGCGCTGCTGGCGGCGGGCTTTATCTTCACCATCCATTTTTTCAACACGCATTTCCGATTGGAGAAATTCCCGATGGACACGGTCATTTTCTCCGGCCGCGTGTCCAAGACGGAGTTGTTGCACGAACGCAAACGCTGGTACGACCGGCTCGTGACCGAGGGCCGGCTGGAGGAACACCGCGTCAAAGACGAATGGGAAAAATGGAAAGGCATCGCGCGGAGTTTCGGCTACGCCTTTTTCGGGATCGGCGTGGTTTTGCTCGTTCTGATCCTTTACGCCATGACTTCGCGGCTGACGCATTAGAAGCGGGCGCGGCGAACCCAGTCGAGTTCCAGCCGGGTTCGTCAACGCCTTATCGGTTAAATCGGTTAAAGGCTTGATCGCAGCTTGCGAGCATCTTCGTTGACTGCCGTGCAGCGCGGACCGCAAAGAAGGGCCGAGGCTTATGAATACGGGACACTGGAAGTTCTGCTTAACGGCGACCGTGGCGGCTATGGCCTGGATGGCTGCGTTCGCAGGCGAACCCATTAAGAACAGCGACTGCCTGCAATGCCACGAGGATAAGGAACTCGCCAAAACGAACTCCGTGGGCCGGACCATTTCGTTGTTCGTGGACGCTGCGAAACTTGCCGGCTCGATCCACGCGACCAACACGTGCGTCAGTTGCCACGCGGACATCACGGTGAAACATCCGGATGACAACGCCGCCGCCAAACCCGTCAACTGCGTCGCCTGCCACGAGAAGCAATCGCGAAGCTATGGCGCCAGCGTGCATGGGCTGGCAGTTCGGGCCGGGAATCAGACGTCGGCGACCTGCACGGACTGCCATGGCGCTCATGAAGTGCTGCCTCCGAGCTCGCCCGCTTCGCCGCTGCATCGGACCCAACTGGCGACGACGTGCGGCGAGTGCCACGCCGAGGCGGCGAAAGATGTGCAGGAAAGCGTCCACGGCACGGGGTTAGCGAACGGAGCTCGCGAAGCGCCAACCTGCACGGACTGCCATTCCGAGCACAAGATCGAGCCTCTAAAATCCAGCTCACCGCGAAAAATTGCCGAGCAAGTCTGCAGCCGTTGCCACGCCTCCGAAAGGATCAACACCAAATTCAATCTGCCCGGCGACCGGGTCAAAACGTTCTTTGAGAGTTACCACGGCCTGGCGGCGCAGTATGGCTCGACGGTCGCGGCCAATTGCGCCAGCTGCCACGGCGTGCACAAAATCCTGCCGTCGTCGGATGTGCGGTCCACGATTCACGCCCGCCATCTCGTGGAGACCTGCGGAAAATGCCACGCCGGCGCGGGCGAAAATTTCGCTTTGAGCAAAGTGCACGTTGATCGCGCGGCAGATCAGGACATCGGCGCGCTGCTGAATCGCTGGGTGCGGCGGATTTATCTGGGTTTGATCGCCGTTGTGATCAGTGCGCTCGCCGGTCATAATCTTTTGTTGTGGCTGAGAAAGGCGCTGGCCGCGCTCCGTTCTCCAATCCGCTCGGTGGCGCGTCTGAGCAAATCGCAGCGGGTTCAGCATCTGATCCTCCTCGTCAGTTTCATCGTTCTGGCCCTGACCGGATTCGCCTTGAGATTCCCCGATTCCTGGCTGGCCTGGATGCTTGGCGCCTGCGAGCCGCTCCGAAGGTGGAGCCACCGAGTCGCCGGGATTGTGCTCCTAATGCTGGGGATTTATCACGTCGCTTACCTGCTGAAGTCTCGGGACGGCCGTCAACTGCTCCGGGAGATGCTTCCCGCGTGGAAGGATTTAGCGGACCTCAAAACCAACACGGCCTATTTGCTTGGCCGCAGCCACGCCAGACCCCGCTTTGGCCGCTTTGGCTACATCGAAAAATTCGAGTACTGGGCCGTGATCTGGGGGACGGTGATCATGGGCGTCACCGGGCTAATGATCTGGATGAAGATGGATGTGACACGATTCCTTCCTCGATGGGTTGTCGATGTGGCCACGACGATTCATTATTACGAAGCCATTCTGGCGTGCTTGGCCATCGTGGTCTGGCACTTCTACCACGTCATTTTTGATCCCGATGTTTATCCGATCAATTGGGCCTGGTGGGATGGAAAAGTTCCGGCGGAAAAGCCCGATGAAGATCGGGCCCTCGACGGAACACGCGAGACACGAACGCCCAGCCCCAAGACGGCCGACCAACCGTGTATCTGAATTCGGTTCGGACCAGTCTTGCCTTGGGCAAAAATGGCAAAGAGAAGAGCAAGATGCGTACAGGCAGGCGGGAAGAGTTCGGCTTAGATTTCCGGCATGCGGGCCAACTTTAATCAAGTCTGGACGGCGTTCGCTGCGAGATTCCCGAATGCAGCGACCGGTCACCCGGCGCAGCCCGGCCACCTACAACCTCAGGAAATGTTATGGACGGATTTTCACAAACCTTAACTATCGCGACCTGGATCATCGTCGTCGGAGTCGTCGCCGGCGTGTTGCTGCCTCAAACCTTCCGCATCTTGCGGGAATATCAGCGCGGCGTCATCTTCCGCTTCGGCAATCTGGTGGGCGCGCGAGGGCCGGGAATGATAGTTCTGATCCCGTTCGTGGACCGCATGGTTCGAATCGACTTGCGCGTGATCACGATCGACGTGCCCAAACAGGAAGCCATGACGCGCGACAACGTGCCGGTGACGGTCGATGCCGTGGTCTATTTCCGTGTGGTGGATCCCGTGGCCGCCGTCGTGAAGGTGGAGAATTACCTGAAGGCCGCTTCTCTGATCGCTCAAACCACGTTGCGGAGCGTGATGGGGCAGGTTGAGCTGGATGAACTGTTGGCCCACCGTGACAAAATCAACCAAATTCTTCAGGGAATCATCGATCGTCACACCGATCCCTGGGGTGTGAAGGTGACGGCCGTCGAAGTCCGAGATGTGGTCTTGCCCGAGGACATGAAGCGGTCCATGGCGAAGCAAGCGGAAAGCGAACGGGAACGCCGCGCCAAGATCATTAATTCCGAAGGAGAGTATCAAGCGGCGGAGAAACTCGTTCAAGCCGCCGGCATGATCAGCGCCGAACCCATCGCGCTGCAATTGCGCTTCCTGCAAACGATGCGGGAAATTTCCAGCGAACACAATACGACGACCTTTCTTCCGATTCCGATTGACCTGTTCGCGCCCTTTCTGAAAAAAGCCACCGAGGAGGCCACGAAAGCCTGGTGAGTTCCGGAGCGATTCGTCCTGAATGATTGAGTCGAAGTTTGAAGGCCCTCGAATCGCTGAAACCCGTGCGGTGAATCGTGCGACGTGTTCCGCAAGCGAGGGCGAGTGACGGGGGGCGGGTCCGGAGAGGCAAGCCAGCCTGCTCAAAAAACCAGTCGCGCCTTGTCACGATCCGAGCAAGAAATGCTCAGTCTTCGGCAATCAATGGCGAGCCGTTTCTCCTCAAAGCCGTAGTTTGCCCAGAGAACAAATGAGCGCCGAGTTCAAAACTTCGATTGTGCTGATCGCCTTGGCCGCCGTGTTTCTCATGCTCACCGAAGCTTTCCGCGCAGATCTGTGGGGACAACCGGAGCTGCTGTCGGAAGTGCCGCTGGTGGATGCGGTCTTTACCAACACCGCCACGGTGCGCACGAATGCGGCGGAACTCGCCCGGATCGACGGCGACACCTCCGGCCAGGATTGCTACGCCTGCCATGATAAAGCGAAGCCCCCGGAAGTGAAGAAGGACGAGCACGGCAACGTGGTTCTGCCGGAGGAGCACAATGATCTGGTGATGAGACATGGCCGGAACAACCGCAACGAGCATTGCTACAATTGCCATGACTCCGCGAACCTCGACCAATTGCTGACGCGCGACGGCCATCGCTACAAACTGGTGGAAAGCACTCGGCTCTGCGCCAGTTGCCACGGGCCCACCTACCGGGACTGGGAAGTCGGCATCCATGGGCGAGTCAGCGGTTATTGGGATCGGCAACAAGGCCCGGTGACAAAGCAGGAT
>JACPRI010000442.1 GCA_016190065.1 Verrucomicrobiota bacterium | reverse complement strand
GCTATGCGTTTATCTGGGAAGCGTACCAGCGGCAATACGCGCCTAAAGTCATCGCCGTGGCGCGGCCGCATCATTTTGTGGCCACAGGCCAAAAGGTCGTTCTCGACGGTTCAAAATCCTGGAGCGCGTCGGGCCGAGTCGTGCGATACGATTGGAGCTTCACGGACGGAACAACGGCCAGCGGTCCGACGACCGAACGCACTTATTCCCGGCCGGGGTTTTACAGCGAAACTCTCAAAATCACCGACGCGCGCGGCGAGGTGGACTACGACTTCGCGTCTGTCGATGTGATCGATCCCGCGGCGCCTGATCAACTCCCACCCAGCATTCACGCGGTCTATGCACCGACGTTCAACATCCGCCCGAATGATCCCGTGACATTCAAGGTGCGGACCTTCAAGACGACGTTTGGCAACGAAACATGGGAGTTCGGCGATGGCACCGAGAAGGTCACAGTGAAATCGGACGGCAACGTGAAAAGCCTGGCCGAAGATGGCTACGCGGTGACGCAGCATCGCTTCGCCAAACCGGGGCATTATCTCGTGAGCGTCGAGCGAACGAACGAACGTGGCCACAAAGCTGTCGCCCGTCTGCAGGTGATTGTCGAGGGCTCCGGCGGCGGCCGAGCTAATTAAGTTCGCGTCGATTGGCGTGCATTAGCGGTTTCCCGATTGAATTCTGGAAAGTTCGTGATTGAAGCCCGGATTGCTGGTCCAATGGGCGTCCAGTGATTCCGTTTTTGCCCATCGTAGAACGCGAACTGCGTGTGCTGGCCCGGCGGCGCGAGACTTATTCCATTCGCGTTCGAATCGCTCTGGCTGCAACCGTGGGCGGGATCGGCGCCATGGTCGCTTACAATTACTTCGGCGGTGCGTGGACGGGCTTCACCCTGTTTCAGGGATTGACGGAAATCCTGTTCGCCCTCTGCATGTTCGGCGGTGCTCACGTCGCGCATGATTGTTTGAGCGAAGAAAAGCGGGAGGGAACGTTGGGGTTGCTTTTTCTGACCGACCTGACGGGCCACGACGTCGTGCTCGGAAAACTTGTTTCGAGATCGATCGGTTTGGCGTGCGCATTCCTGGTCGCCATCCCGGTGCTGGTCGTGCTGATTCCTTTGGGCAGAGCGCAGCCGGCCGCAGTCGGGCGAGTGTCCCTGGCTCTGGCGAACACACTCTTTTTTTCCTTGAGCGCCGGGTTGCTCATTTCCTCCATCAGCCGAAAACAAACCCGCGCCAGGACGGGCGCCCTGATTGTCATTCTGTGGTCTTGGTTCATCATGCCCGAAATCGCACGGTGGCTGATCAAAAGCGGGATCCCTGAGGCCCTTTACCTGCCCTTGCAACTCCTGAGTCTCAAAAACACTTTTCTGTGGGCGCTGATTCCGCCTCTGGGAACGTTCGGCAATTCTTTCTGGATTTCACTTTTCTGGACGCACGTGTTGGCGTGGGGCTTCGTGATCCTGGCCGGTTTGATTCTAACCCGCGTGTGGCAGGACAAGGCTTGCGGACCCGCGGGCGCGACCTGGCGCGAGCGATTCAAGCAATGGTGCTACGGCAAAGCGGGGGTCCGGAGCGCGCTCCGAGCGCGGTTGTTGAATCGGAATCCGATTCTCTGGCTGATGGCACGCGATCGGTTGAAGCGGCTGTGGTTTTGGGTTTTTCTGACCGCGGTCGCGGCCTTCGGCATCAGTGTGGTATCGGCAAACCCAATTGTCCTGGATAACCCCGCTTTCCCCTCGACGCTCATTATCTTCGCCACGCTCATCGTCAAGCTGTGGATCGGGTCGGAAGCGGCCCGGGGTTTCGCTGAGGAAAAATGGGCTGGAACTCTGGAGTGGCTGTTTTGCACGACGCTGACCGCGCGAGAAATCGTCGGCGGTCAATGGCTCGCTTTGCGCTGGCAATTCTTCGGACCGATCGCATTTCTGTTGGCCGCGCAAATCGGCGTCGCGGTCTTCGGTCTGCACACCGATGAGTTCAGCGGGGAAGAAGACAGAAGGCTCTGGATCTGGGGATGCCTGAGCTACGTCGGAACGTGGGCTTTGGACCTGTGGGCGCTGGGCTGGACCGGCATGTGGTCCGGAATGTCGGCAAAGAATCCTCGCGTCGCGCGCGGCGGGGCGGCGATCCGGATCGTCGTGATTCCAGGGCTTGTTTTCTCTTTCGGCATGATCGCGCAGGCGCTCTGGACGTCTTTCGGAACGAACAGCAACGGGCCTTCCGCGTGGTTGAACTTAGTTTTGTGGTTTGGACTGGGAACAGTGAACTCGCTGTTCTGGGGACTGTGGTCGCGTCGGCAATTATACAAAAGGATGCGGGCGGCGGTCACCGAGCGATTTGCCTCCGAAGATTCCCGTGGACCCTGGTGGGCTTTTCTTCTGCCCAAGAGGGAAGCGGCATCGCTTCGCGTGATGCTGCACGAGCGACGCCTGCGGGGCTAAGAAAAGATCAGGTGACGCCTGACGGCCAACGAATGATTTCCCGGAACAGCAAATCGGGGTGCCTCGCGCAAGGCTTCGCCTTAACATGGCGGAGGTGTGGCAGCGGGTTTTGATGTTTGTAAGTCCACGCCAAACCGAAGCCCGCCCGCCACACCTTTTTCTGTTCATCACACGCAAGGCACGCCTGCAGCCAGTGGAGGAATGGATTGGTGGATGAGTGGATTAGTGGATTCATGATCGACCCACCCATCCAGCAATCCATTGATCCATTAATCCCTTAATCCGTGCTCCCGCTCCGCTGGCTCAGCACTTCCCGCTCATGGCGCTGCGCCTCGGCCAACCAGGCTTCGCCAACGGGGACGTTTTGCGAGATGCAGTGATAATCCCACACCGCTCCGATCGGCAACGCCTTGGATTCTTCCTGTAATGCGAGACGAGTGGTGAAGTCGCCGGAGACTTCGGCCGCGTGGATGCCCGGCGGTTCGAGCAGCGCCGTGAGCAGCGCCCGCAGCAGGTTGCGCGCGCCGATGACCCACGCCGCGATGCGGTTAATGCTGGCGTCGAAATAGTCGAGACCAATGTGGACTCGCGCAAGATATCCGTTGGCGACGATCTCCCGCGCGATCGCCTGGAGATCGTCGGTGAACGTGACAACATGGTCGCTGTCCCACCGCACGCCACGGCTCACGTGCAGGAGAATCTCCGGCAAAAACTGGAGTACGCTCGTGATTTTGTCGGAAATCGTCTCCGTCGGATGATAATGCCCGGCATCCAGGCAAAGCAGTTTGCGGCGAGTGATGGCGTAGCCGAGGTAGAATTCGTGCGAGCCGACCACGTAACTTTCGCTGCCGAGACCGAAAAGTTTGGGTTCGACGGCGTCGCGATTGTGCTTCGAGGAGATGGGCTTCCTGAAGATGGCATCGAGGGATTCGGCCAGGCGCTCACGCGGCGCGCGGCGATCCGCGGGTGTGTCTTTGAGTCCATCCGGAATCCAGATGTTGGTCACGCAAGACGTGCCGAGAGCTTTGCCCATCGCGGCGCCGATGGCGCGGCAGCGAAGTCCGTGTTCGATCCAGAAGCGGCGGATGCTTTTGTCGCGGTGCGAGAGCGTGAAACCGTCCGCGGCTTTTGGATGGGCAAAATAAGTCGGATTGAAATCAAGTCCAAGGCCGCGCTGCCGTGCCCACGCGATCCAGTTTTTGAAGTGCGCCGGCTCGATTTCGTCACGATCCACCCGCCGGTTGCCGAACTCGCCGTAGCAGGCGTGGAGATTCAACCGATGGCGTCCTGGGATTAGAGAGAAAGTTTTATCCAGGTCGGCGCGCAGCTCGTCGGGAGACCTGGCTTTGCCCGGATAATGGCCGGTCACGGCCAACCCGCCGCCCAGTTCGTGACCCAGATTCTCAAATCCGCCGACGTCATCGCCTTGCCAGCAGTGCAGGGAGATGGGGATCGTGGCGAGAGTCTTCAGCGCCTGACGCACGTCCACGCCGAGCGCGGCATAGCGCTCGCTCGCCAAATTGAAAGCGCGTTGAATCCGGGTTTGACTCGGGGGCATAGAGAGCCCGCTCAATCCTCCATGTACCAGTACGAGTGCACCACTTTTTTCGCGGTATCGATTTGCCACAGCTTCTTAAAAGGCACGCGCTCGACGTGCCCGTCCAGAAGCGTGAGGTTCGATCCATTGTTATGCACGGTGGGTCGGCCTGAATTGAAGGGCGTGTCCGGATATTGCGGCATCGTATCCACCGCGCCGTCGCGATCCATATCCAGGGTGAATCGGTAGTTCGTCTCCACCGGGGAGTAAACGTAGTGCGTGATTGTGTCCATGTAGGCCATCGCGTCGGCGGGTCGCTTGATGCGAGCGATATTCAAGGGCTGAGTTCGGTCTCCGTAATAGAACGGACCGCTCAGCGGCTCGCCATAAGCGCCGAAGTTGGCTCCGATCCAGCAATTCCATTCCTTGGAGGAGGACGCGGGCGGCTTGGAGAACGGGACCGGTCCGGGGTTGCCCCCGGGGCACCGGCGCAACTCGTAACTGTACACCTCGGTTTGAGAGAAAAGTTTGTTTTCTTGCGTTTGCTTTGCGACGTAGGGAGCAAGTTTCATGTGCCAGAAAGGCTTGTTGTAGTCGGAGGAGAGATCGCCAAAGAGCGGGAGCCGGTCATTGAAGTCGCCTTGATACATGAACGTGGCCAGGCCCCACTGCTTCATGTTCGAGGCGCACTTGGCGGTTTGGGCCTGCCCCTTGGCTTTGCTCAAAGCGGGCAAAAGCATCGAAGCGAGGATGGCGATGATGGCGATCACCACCAACAGCTCGATCAGCGTGAAACCCGGAAGACGAGGTTGGGGGCGAGACTCAGAGGATTTTGCACAAAGCCTTTTCATAAGCAGGACCCGGCGCTCAGTTGGGCCAAATCTGCGGCCAAGGTTCGGGAGAGTCAAGCTCAGTGCCAGACCCACGTGAGCAACGGCGCGAACGCCAGGCTTGGAAGATAATCGGCCACACGGACTTTTTTCAGGTCCAGGATGATCAGCGCCAGGCAACAGACCAACAGTCCTCCCGTGGCATTAATCGAGTCCAGCAACACCTGATCGCGCAGCATCGGCTGGAGCGCCCGGGCGGCTAGCGTCAGGGTTCCTTGATAAGAGACGACGGGGATCAGCGAGAGAATCACTCCCCACCCGAACGTTTTGGCAAAAGCCATGGTCGCCAAACCATCCATGACAGACTTGATGGCCAGTGTTTTGAAATCGCCGCTTAAGCCATCTTGCAATGCGCCAAGGATGGCCATCGGTCCGACGCAGAACAGTAGCGAGCACGTGACGAATCCCTCGCTCAGGCGATTGGGGTCCGTGGGCCGGACCTTGGTGAAACGGTCCCGCGCGTACTGGCCAAGGGAATTGAGCGACTTCTGGATGCGCAGGAGTTTGCCCAAAAGATTGCCCAGGATCAGCGAGAGCAGGACGATCCCGATCTGTTTCACGATCTGACCGATCGATCCGTTGAGTCCGCTCCAGGTCGCGCTTAACCCGGCATAGACGACAAAGACGCCGAGCGCGACTTTCAGGCGAGATTGATTTGCGGACGAGATCTCTTTGGCCAGGGCCAGCCCGGCCACGCCGCCGACGAGAATGGCGGCCGCGTTCAAGATCGTCCCAATCATTGACGGGCGTTCAATCAGGGGCGAGGCGCAAAGTCAATCACCGGCTCGAAGTATGAAAATGAGCAGTTTCAAAATCAGCATTGCAATTGTTGGGGCCGACGGGCAAGTTCTCGGCACGGTTCGGGGCGTAGCGTAGCCTGGCTAGCGCGCTTGTTTCGGGTACAAGAGGTCGTGAGTTCGAATCTCACCGCCCCGACCATCTTTGTCTTCCGACTTTCCATGGTACCAGGCATGCGTTCACTCCCCCCCAAGAATTCCAAACAACCCGAATGCATGAAGTGACTCTCGTGTCCGAGCCACGAATGACGGAAAGTTCCTCTGGCCCCACGCCAAATACGAGACACAACCTGTCCAAAAACGTGACAGGTCCCGCGCTCAGCGAGAGCCGCTCCAACCCCATTCATGAGGTGGAAAACATTCGGTCCGTCCACACGGATACGATCTGGACGCGGTTTAGCATGCGTCTGGCGCACGCGACTTTTGGCCCGCCAGAATTCACTACTGGCTTGGGCGAGATTGGTATCTCGATTGCTTGAGAAGGCATCCATGGCGAGCACAACCGCACTTGATGAGTTGGTCCAGTACATCCGCAGAGTGTTGCCAGCCCCACGACACTTGACGCGCCTGGAGCAAAATCCGCTTGCAGGGATCGTCGAGGTGACCTGGCATTCCCGCAACTTTGCCGTGACACCGAAGCTGGAGGTCGTTGAACTCAAGGGCCGAACTCTGGTGTGCACCGGCGCTTCCATGCTGCTCCAAACCGCGCTGCGCACCAAAGAGCGGAATAACCGGATGATCACCGGCATCATCGAGACGATGCGCATGGCCGAAGACAGTATGCGGTACAATCCAGAACGAGGATTCACCTTGCTTGAGGACGTTAAGGGTACCTTAGTGAAGATGGCGGGAAACGCTGTGACCGCCAAGCCCAAGGAGTTGGCCACCGCCGCCAATTGACCAGCCTCGTTCGGGTTCAATAAATCACGTCTCAGGGTTGGCCGGACTCTACTGAGTCGCCTCTGGTGGTCAAGCCGCGGTCAAGATTCGGCTTGGATATTTGCCAGCCGAGTGTATGGAGGTCCTTTCTCATGCAGTTTATGAATTGCTTCCGCTCAAGCATTCTTCCATGGGCACTTGCACTTTTCACTTCAGCCGGGCTGCTGGCGCAAGATGATCTTCCGTTACCGCGCGGGGCGAAACCCAAGAACGCAGGCGTCACAGGCGCAGGCGAAGGTCCAGCGTGGGATCGGAAAGAGAATCTTTACTTCACGGGCGGAAATCGCATCACACGCCTCGATCCCCAAGGCCGGACGCATGCCTTTCGCGATCCATCCGGCGGCGCCAACGGTTTGCTCTTCGATTACCAGGGCCGCTTGGTGGCGTGCGAGGCGGGGAATCGCCGCGTTACGCGAACGGAACCGGATGGGACGATCACAGTGTTGGCCGACCATGACGGGGGCAAACGGCTCAATTCGCCCAACGATCTGACCATCGACTCGAAGGGCCGCATCTATTTCACGGATCCTCGTTACGGGAGGCGCGACACCATGGAGATCCGGGACGAAGATGGAAAACTGGTCGAGGGCGTCTATCGAATCGATGCGCCCGGGAAAGTCACTCGCATCATCACGCACGAAGTCGATCGGCCCAACGGCATTCTCGTTTCCCCGCAAGATCGGTATCTTTACGTCGCGGACAATAACAACAACGCGGTGGGCGCCGCGCGCAAGCTCTGGCGCTTTGATTTGAAGCCCGACGGCAGCATCGATCCCAAAAGCCGGAAACTGATTTTTGATTGGGAAACCGGGCGCGGACCGGACGGATTGAAGATGGACCGCCAGGGACGGCTTTACGTGGCGGGCGGCTTGAATGTTGCGAACCTTCCCTACGAGACGGCGGACAAATTCAAAGGCGGAGTTTACATTCTCTCGCCCGAGGGCAAGCTGCTCGACTTCGTGGCGATTCCAAAGGATGAAGTAACGAACTGCGCCTTTGGTGGACAAGACTTGAAGACGCTTTACATCACGGCGGGCGGAACACTTTGGAGCATCCCCGTGAACGCGCCGGGCTGGATGCCGTCCCGGTCCGACTAGGCCGTGACTATTTCAGTTCTGAAGGGGACCCCACGCGCCCCGCTGCGCCCCGCGTGCCGTGGTCGGCGCCCTCGCCGACCACATCGACCGTTAAAATCACCCATGGTGACTGAGTTTCAAGACGCTTCGGACCGGCGAGGCGCCGTTCAGGACCCGCGAGGGCGCGTGTGCAGCGCGTGTGCTCCCCGTCTCTAACCGGACAGTTACGGTTAAACGTCCTTTTGCTGCGGCACAGCCGGTTTTTTCAGGACGATCATTTCGTCGTCGCGCGGTTTTCTTCGCCATTTCCTCCAAGGATCCGCCTCGTCTTCCCGGCCGGCTTTGACCAGAGCTTCCAGGCGATCCGCTTCTTTTTGCCAGCGTGCGCGCTCGCGATTGAGCCGGCGGTTCTCCTGAGAAGTGAGCTGACCGGATTCACGCAGACGGCGCAACTCGTGGATGGCGGCGCGCAAATGCAATTGGGCGAGGCGGAGATCGGGCTCGTCCGCGAACCCGAAGTTGTGGTGCCAGGCGCGGCTCGGCTCATTGCCCAGATGATAGCGGCTGACGAGCGTGCGGTAACCGCCCTGTTCGTGGAGAGCCGTCAACGCCGCGGCGGCCAGTGCGGTGGCGAGACCGCGGCGGTGCCAGGTGGGTTTCACAAAAATCATGTCCAGCAGCGCCCACCCTTCCTCCTGCGCCAGCACCAGCGCGGCGCCAATTGGCCTCCCTGCTTCCAGTGTGCCGGGCCGGCCAATCGCTACTCTCGAAGCAGGCAACGCCAAATGGAACGGGCCATGGAAGAAATGATGCAGGCTCTGGCGCGCGGACTGGGAGAATTGTTTCTGTGTGTTGTCGCAGAACTCGAACACGTCTTTGAACGCAGCCCGGAAGCTGGGCAAGAGCGCTTGTTCGTCGCCGGCTTTTGCCGGCCGCAGCGGCACCGGACTTTTGAACGGACGCGGCGAAACGGGAATCGTCGCATGGACGATGACCCAGCGCGGTGATTCGATGAGGCAACCGTTGATGTATTCCTGTTTCCAGGCCGGCTTGAAGGGCAGCCGATGAAACTCTTCCAACGACATTTTAACCCGGCGGCTTTTCATGGTGACCCAAAGATTCTCCCGGCGGAACTGCTCAGGCCAACCGCGAATGAACGCCCATCCACGCGAATAGAATCGAGGGATGGACGAGAAAGTTGAGAGGCGGTTTCTGATTCTCGTTGTTTCGCGTTCATTAGCGGTTGGCCTCCTGAAGAGTTACCTTGGGGGCCTGTTCTGCGCCGCCGCGCGATAGACCCGCAACATTGGTTCCGAGAAGGAATCATCCGCGAAGATTTGCCGCGGATTCGACTGCAAGTGCGCGGTGATTTCCGCCATGAAGACCTCGCCGAATTCCCGGAGCTTCTTCTCGCCCACACCGCTGATCCGGCTGAAAGCGGCCTCGGTCTGAGGATAAAAACGCGCCATTTGCCGGAGGGCAACGTCGGAGAAAACAATATAAGGCGGCACACCGCGTTCGTCGGCCAGTGCCTTGCGGAGGAGCCGTAATCGCTCAAACAACGCGTCGTCGCTGGCAATGTCTCCAACGCGGTGTTTCGCAGGTTCGGGAGCTGTCACTGGACGAGTGAGCGAAATCTTCTGTCTGGACTTGAGCACTGCGCGCCCAGCGTCGGTAAGCTCCACAATGTTGAACTTGTCGGCATTCTGATGGAGGTAGCCGAGCCGGACTAGTTCGCGGCCGATGGCCGCCCATTCAGCGCGATCATGTTCCTGGCCGATGCCGTAGGTCGAAAGGGTGGTGTGGCTCCATTTCCGAATCTTTTCCGTGTCTGCGCCGCTGAGCACTTCCACGACGTGCTGGATGCCGACGCCGAATCCGCTTTGTTCGCGAACGCGATAAACGCACGACAAGAACTTCTGGGCCGCCACAGTGCCATCCCAGGTCTCGCGTGGGGCCAGGCAGTTGTCGCACGCGCGGCAGTTTGGAGTCCCGGCTTCAGCCGGTCCGGTTCCATTGAAGGCCGAAACTTCAAACTCCTCGCCAAAGTATCTCAATAAAAAGGCCCGCCGACAGGAGCTGCATTCGGCGTAATGCACAATCTGCTCCAACTGCGCGCGCGCGATTTCACGTTCCTTCGGGTCCGGTTTCTCATCGATGAATCGGCTATACTTAATGCGGTCGCCCGGACTGAACAGCAGGAGACACTCGCTCGGCAATCCGTCCCGGCCCGCGCGGCCGGTTTCCTGATAGTAACTTTCGATGTTCTTCGGCAGATCGTAGTGAATGACGAAGCGCACGTTCGGTTTGTTGATGCCCATGCCGAACGCGATGGTGGCGCAGACCACGCGCACTTCATCCCGCAGGAACGCCTCTTGATTGCGCGTCCGATCCGCCGTTTCCATGCCCGCGTGATATGGCGCCGCGCGAATGCCGTCGTCGTTCAGCTTGTCGGCCAGGCTTTCGGCGGTCTTGCGCGCCTGGCAATAAATGATGCCGCTTTCGCGCGGCCGCGCGTGGAGGAACTCGAGCACTTGCTGATAAGCGCCGGTCTTGGCCGAAATGCGATACGTGAGGTTCGGGCGATTGAAACTTGCGATGTAGCAAGCAGGCGAGCGAAGGTGAAGCTGTCCGACAATATCGCGGCGCACTCGTTCGGTCGCGGTCGCGGTGAGCGCCATCATGGGAATGTCGGGGAACAAGCCGCGCAACGTGGCGAGCTGGCGGTATTCGGGGCGGAAGTCGTGCCCCCATTCGCTGATGCAATGGGCTTCGTCGATCGCGAAGAGGCTGACGTTCCAACGGCGAAGGTCTTCGAGGAAACCGGCCAGCATCAATCGTTCGGGCGCGACGTAGAGCAACCGATACTCCCCGTTGTGCAATCCGCACAGTCGTGGTCGGGAATCGCCCGGCGCGAGAGACGAATTGAGAAACGTGGCTGCGACTCCGGCCGCTTGCAGGGCATCGACCTGATCTTTCATCAAGGCGATTAGCGGCGAGACCACCACCGCAAGGCCCGGCCGCGCCAGCGCCGGCAACTGAAAACAGAGCGATTTGCCTCCGCCCGTTGGCAATACCGCGAACACGTCCTTGCCCGCGAGCACGTCGCAGATAATTTCCTCCTGTAGCGGACGAAAAGTTGTGAAACCGAAGTATTGTTTCAGCAACGCGCCTAATCTGTTGGAGTCCCCTCTCACGACAGAATTTGTAGCAACACGCGCCAAGGTTGTGAACTGAGAATTGTGACTTTGAGAAATGGCTTTCAATCCGCCGCACCGCGCCGCTAACGTCCCGACGTGGCTAAAATCAAAAAAGACTCCAGATTAACCCTGGCGCGGTTCGTTCTGGCGTTGGTTGTCTTGCCCGACCGGCTCGCCGGCCAGAACCAGGAGCTTCAGGCGTTGCAGGCCCACTTCGAGCGCGTGATCAGCGAGCGGCATCGGGAGGTTTTCAGTGGGATTCAGACCTTGGAGCAATGGAAAGAACGCAAACAACAAATTAGGTCTGCGCTGGAGCGAATGCTATGGCACGACCGCCGCTGGGCTGACGGCCCGCCGCCCGCGAAGATCACGGGGCGCATGGAGCGGAAGGAATACACACTTGAAAATCTGGTCCTCGAAACCGCCCCCAACCTTTACGCAACCGCGAACCTTTATCTGCCGCGGACCGGGCCGAAACCTTTTCCCGTCATCCTGTATCAATGCGGCCATGCGAACAAAAGCCGGTACGCGCGCCACGGCGCGTGGTTTGCGGCGAAGGGCATTGCGGTGCTGGTCATGGATAACATCGAGATGGGCGAAATTGAATTCACGCATCACGGGGTTTATTCCCATGCCTGGTTCCACTGGTACAGCCGCGGTTTCTCGCCGCTCGCGGTGGAATTGCTGAACGCGCGACGGGCTTTGGACTATCTCTGCACGCGCGCGGATCTCGATCCCCGGCGGATCGGAGCGACCGGGCGATCCGGTGGCGGGATGACAACTTTCTTTTTGGCCGCGCTCGATGAACGCGTCAAAGCGTCCGCTCCGGTCTCCGGGACACTCTCGACCTCGGGCTGGATCAAGCAGCAGCTTTCGTCGGCGCATTGCGATTGCCAATACCCGGTGAACACTCATAGCTTGCTCTACTCCGAAATCGGGGCGCTCATTGCGCCGCGAACGCAGCTCTTGTGCAACGCCGACGCGGACCGCGGCTTCCCGATGGACGCGTTCAATGAACTGGTGGACAAGATGCGCGAAATTTACCGGCTGCACCATGCCGACGGCGCGCTTCGCACCGCGGTGACTCCCGGCGGACATGCCGACACCGAGGCGATTCGTCTGCCGGTTTACAGTTTCTTTCTGAAAGAGTTCCTGGGAATCGACGCTCCCGTGGCTGTCGAGGGCCCAGTGGATGTGCCTTCGCCGGAGGAACTGGTCTGCTTCCGTGACGGGCTTCCGCTGGAGGAGCGGCTCAGCCGTATCGACGAGGAGTTGATACCCGCTCGCGCTTATTCCTTGGAACTGTCTTCAAAGCGCGAGCAGGAAACGAGGATTACCGAATTGAGAACCCAATTGCAGAACGAAGTCTTTCGCTATTTCCCGAAAGCGGCGGCGCCGTTTCAAGCGGTCTGGAGTGAGTCAACCAATCTGCAAGGCCGGACGATCAGGAAAGTCAGCTTCCGCTCCTTCGCTGACTTGAGCGTGCGAGGTGTTTATTCACGGCCGATCAACTCCGCGAAGGGAACCAGAATTCCGGGCCTGTTAGTCGTGGATCACCGCAAGGGAATTCCGGTTTGGGGAAACGAACAACCGCTGGAACGCAACCGCTGGGGAGACCATGCAGTGCTTCTGGTTGAGACGCTTGACCGAGGCAGTCGCGCTCTGGAGCAGAACCTAAGGAGCTTCAGTGACGACGACCTCTTGCACCACATGAAGCGCCAAGCAATGGTCGCGGGCACGACGCTGGAGTCGATGCAGGTGTACGAGATTCTTCGGTCGCTGGCATTCCTTCGATCTTTGCCGGAGATCGATCCGGCGAGAATAACGATCATCAGCCAAAGTGAGTCCGGGATGAATGGACTCTACGCGGCTCTGCTGGATGCGCAGATCGAGCGAGTGATTCTGGCCACGCCGTCGTCTTCGCACAGGCACGGCCCGCATTATCTTGGCATCCTGCGTTACACGGATATCCTCGAAGTCCTCGCTTTGATGGCTGACAAGTTGAAACTCTACGGAGAAATCCCGCCATTCCTTCAAGCATTCTTGGCCAAGTCAGGGTTGGAAAAGACCGTGGTGGCGGGTTCTCTGGCGGACTGCTTGCGTTAAGCGCCTTCGGCAAAGAGCGCTTTATGAGTGGCCAGTCAACGGCATCCGGCACTTGACCCGCCAGGCGACCGCCTTCAAGATTTCGCCCGCACTCCGCACATCCGTATGGACAGTTCATCGCTTCGATTCCGCCCCGCGTTGATCCTGACGATGGGATTGGCGTTGTTGGCTGAACCGGGATGCAGCACCAGGCCGCGGCCAGGGGCTTTCGCCTCGCGCCATGGCGATGAAATTGTTGTGGCCGGGAAATTCATCCACACGGGCACTCCCGTCGTGTTGTGGCTGGATCCGGGCGGTTACGATGCGTATCGCGTCGAGCGCCGGTTCAGTCCGTTCGCCGAATCCGCCTGGGAAACGCCCACTTTGACGAGCAATAGCCTTAAGACTCCGAACCGTTACGGACTGCGACGCGACGTGCTGACATCCGAGGAGATCGAGCGCGTGCGCGGGGGCGGATGGGATTTGTCGCTCCTGCAAAAGGTCGTGGACCAATTCGTCATTCATTACGACGTGAGCGGGACGAGCAAAGAATGTTTCAAAACGCTGCACGACGCGAGGGGGCTCAGCGTGCACTTTATGCTCGATCTCGACGGAACAATTTATCAGACGCTGGATTTGAAGGAGCGCGCATGGCACGCGACAACCTCCAACACGCGATCAATCGGCATCGAGATCGCCAACGTCGGCGCATACGCGCCGGGCCAAAGAAGCGCGCTCGATGAGTGGTATCAGCAAGGCGCGGACGGGAAGATGAAGATCGTGGTGCCGGCGCGGCTCGGCGAGAGCGGCATCCGCACGCCTGGCTTTGTCCCGCGACCCGCGCGATCAGTGCGAGTGAACGGGACAATTCAGGGAAAGGAACTTGTGCAGTACGATTTCACGCCGGAGCAATACCGCGCCCTGATCCGGCTCACGGCGGCGCTTTGCAGGGTCTTCCCAAAACTGCGTTGTGATTACCCGCGCGATGCAGAAGGCCGGCTCATCCCGCGCAAACTGAGCGACACCGCGCTGGCCGAGTACCAGGGAGTGCTGGGGCACTACCATGTTCAGACCAACAAGACCGATCCAGGGCCGGCGTTCCAGTGGGACTACGTCATCAGCCAAGCGCGGCGGTTGATGAGGCTCAGCCTGCCGGAGATCGATGAAAAACCGGCTTCGCGGCTGGCACGATTGCGACATTAAGTTTATGAGACCTACCCAATCACTTCGTTCGTTCTTTGGCCTCGTGGCCGCGGGCTGCATCCTGTTTGTCTGTCCGCCTTTGCTGGCGCAAACGGAGAAAGCCTCCACCAACTACGTCTTTACCGTCGCGACCGAGCGCGCGGACGCGATCTACCAGCAGGGCGAGACCGTCACGTTCAACGTCAAGCTGCTCCTCGATCAACAACCCGTGAAGGACGCCGAAGTGCAGTGGACAACTTCAAAAGACGGCGTGCCGCCGAATAAGTCGGGCCAACTGAAATTGGCGAACGGCGCCGGAACCGTCACGGGCCAACTTGACGAAGCAGGGTTCCTGCAATGCCGGATGACTTTTCGCACGCCCTCGAACAGAACGCTGACCGCAGTCGGAGGCGCCGGTGTTGATCCGCTTCAAATCAAACCCAGCTTGCCGGTACCGGCGGATTTTGACGCATTTTGGGCTGCGCAGAAAAGGAAGCTCGCCGGGGCCCCGGTCAATCCGAGACTGACTCCGGTGTCATCGCCGCAGTCGGGACTTGATTGCTTTGATTTGCAGGCGGATTCCATCGGAGCGCCTGTGTCCGGGTATTTCGCGAAGCCGGCCGGAGCCGCTCCGAAGAGCCTGCCGATCATTCTGACGGTTCACGGCGCCGGCGTGCGGAGTTCGAGCTTGAGTGGAGCAGCGGGTTGGGCGAAGCAGGGCTTCCTGGCCCTCGACATCAACGCGCATGGGATCCCAAATGGAAAGTCGAACGAATTCTACACGAGCCTGGCGAGTGGCGAGCTCAGAGGCTATCCGGCTCGGGGGCGTGAATCACGGGAGACGGTCTATTTCCTCGGCATGTACCTGCGCCTGGTGCGCGCGCTGGATTTCTTGACGGCGCAGCCGGAGTGGGATGGCCGAACCGTCGTCGTCCACGGCAGCAGCCAGGGCGGAGCGCAATCCATCGTGGCTGCGGGACTCGACTCGCGCGTGACGTTCTTCGCTGCGGGAGTCCCCGCCATGTGCGATCACACGGGCGTGGCGGTTGGGCGCGTCAATGGCTGGCCGAAGCTGGTTCCAAACGGACCGGATGGCAAACCGGACGCGAACGTTCTCGAAGCCGCGCGCTATTATGACGCGATGAACTTTGCCACGCGCACCCAAGCCGCGGGCATTCTCACTGTCGGCTTCATCGACACGACCTGTCCGCCCACGAGCGTGTATGCGGCCTACAACGCGCTCACGGGCCCCAAGGAGATTTTCAACGACCCGCCCAGCACGCACACGGTTTCTCCGAAAGCAGGCCAGGCCATGAGTGGCGCTATTCTGAGACACGTGGAGGCGAAGCGGAAAGCAAAGTGAGGAGTCCTTCCGAACAGCGGGGAATCCTCGACAGCATAATTTAGAAACGGTTTCATTGCTCCATGCAAACTCTTCGACGTTCCGCGGTCGCGTTGTGCGGTATGTGCCTCGCAATCACTGGCGGTCACGCGGCGGAACCGGAGCTGGTTTACGCGAAGGACGGATCGGGCGTTTATGGTCACAAAGACACTCCGAAACTTCCCTGGTGCAACTACGTCGTTCACGATCCCGATCGGCCCGCGCCGAAGCGCGTCAATCCCGGCCTCGCTTTGCCTCCAGCGCCGCCGCCGTCGGACGCAATCGTCCTCTTTGACGGGAAGGATGTTTCGCAATGGCGCAGTAATTCCTGGCGCGTAGTGGACGGTTGCTTCGAAACGTCCGGCAACGTTACGCCGCGAACGAAGGAGCAGTTTGGCAGCTTCCAACTGCATCTGGAATGGTTGCCGCCGGCGAAGTTCGACGGGCCTTGGTACAATCGCGGCAACAATGGCGTGTCGATTCACGGTCTCTATGAAATTCAAATCTACGGTGGAACCGGCCATCGCGCGCTGCCCCGGCCCGTGAAGATCAGCGAAGGGCCGATCGCTCTGTCGGGACACGGCTGCCCGGTGCGTTTCCGGAATATCTGGATCCGGCGCCTTTGATTTAGAATTTAGATGAGCAGTTGGAACCACGAAACACGAACCCACCTTTCATGAGGGCACCGCGTGCATGACCGCTAAAACTCGCCAATCGAAATCAACCTCAGGCCCTCCGCGGCACGGATCGCTCAAGCCCAAGGACCCGCGCCGAGGCGTGCTGGCGATGTGGCGCGGCATTGATCTGGCGGATGTGGAGAAGGCACGCGCGCCGAGCGCCAAGCCCATCAGCGGCGTCATGCCGGGCGTCCTGAAGTCGATGGGATTGGATCGCCGCCGGACCGAAGCGGAAATCTTGCGGGTCTGGAATCATTTGATCGATCCGAACATCATCGCTCACGCCCAACCCACCGGCCTCCGGAAAGGCACGCTCTTCGTCACCGTCGATCACAGCGTCTGGCTGAGTGAAATTGTCCGCTACCGGCGGAAGGAGATCTTGGAACGGCTGCAACACAGCTTCGGCAGCGACCTGATCGCGCGCATTTCGTTCCGCATCGGATGATTCGGCGCATCAGATTCTGAGCGGAACCGGCGTGGAACCACTAATCAACACTAATGGACACTAATCCGAACAGATCCGAAACTTCGCTAGGACTGAGGGGATCGATTGAGCTTTAACCCTCTCTTCATTAGTGGTCATGAGTGTGAATCAGTGGTTTTAACCAGAATTCGATCCTACGAATTCGGCGCGAGCGGTTGTTTCTTCGCTGCCCGCAACGCCTGCTGTTGCTTCAGGAGTTGAAGGCGCTCCGCGTCCGTGGTCTCAGGCTGGCTGGAGCGATGGATCAATTTGTTCAGTTGCTGGTCGAGGAACTGATTCCGCAAGCGGAGCGCCAGGTCCTGCAGTTGCTGCATCGGATTTGGAATGGTGCGGTTTTCCGCGAGCGCTTCGCTGATCAGGCTGCGCACCTCCGGGGCCTCGAATTGATCCATCAGCGCCGTCACGCCGGCATCGGGTTGTTGGCGGCGCAGCGAAAGCCACGCGGTGAGAATTTCACACACGGGCGCGTGCTGGACCCAATTCAAATCCAGATGCGCCGCCGCCCATCCAGGCAAATCGTCATTCAAGAGCAGAAGTTTCAGCAGCCAAAATTCCTGCGCGTTGGGCCGGGCGACAGCCGGAGACGCGGGTGAGCTGGCCTCCACCGATTCCCGGGCGGCAGACGTTCTGCCGGAAAATTTCTTGAACTCGGCGCGCACCGCTTCGGGCGCGACCCCCAGCCGCAGCGCGGTCTTTTGCGCGTACTTATCCACGAGCACCTGATGGCCTGTTTTGTGGACCGCCTCGGCCATGGCTTTGGCGACGGCCATCTGCCCTTTATCCGAGTTCACATCGTGGGCCGCGCAGAGCTGATTGAGGTAAAAATCAAAGAAACCTTCCGCTTCCTCGATCAATTTCTGGAACGCGGGGCCGCCAAGCTCTTTGATGTAACTGTCCGGATCGTGCGGCGCAGGAATCGTGGCCACGCGGATCGCCAGACCGGATGCGAGCAAGCTGTCCAGCACGCGCACGGCCGCGGTTTGTCCGGCTGTGTCCGAATCGAAGCACAACACGACTTCATCCACGTACCGTTTGAGGATGCGCGCGTGGTCGCCGGTGAAGGCGGTGCCTTGCGGCGCGACCACATTGCGCACGCCGGCCATATGACAGGCGATCAAATCAAGCTGGCCTTCACAAATGATCGCGCATTGCGCGTCCAGAATCGCGCGCTTGGATTTGTCGAGTCCGAAGAACACCTTGCCTTTGGTGAAGATCGGCGTTTCGGGTGAATTGACATATTTGGCCGTCTTTTCGTCGCCGGCGATCACGCGGCCGCTGAAGCCGATGACCCGGCCTTGCTCGTCGCAAATGGGAAACATGAGGCGCCCGCGAAACCGGTCGTAGTAACGGTCCTCGCCTTCCTTGCGGATGATCAGGCCCGCTTGTTCGATGAGCGGCCACTCGTAGTTTTTCGATTTCGCCCAGTTCACCGTGTCGTCCCACGCGTCGGGCGCGTAGCCCAGGCGAAACAACTTCACCGCGTCCGGCGCGACGCCGCGTTGGGCGAGGTACGCGCGGGCGGATTCGGCGGAGGCGTCACTGAGCAGGTTTGTGTGCCAGCGCTGGGCGATGCGCTCATGGATTTCGAGCAACGTCTCCTTGAGAAACCGGTTCTGCTGCTGGCCGGGATCCTTCTCGAATTCCAGAGGAATGCGCGCGCGCTCCGCCAGGCGCCGGACCGCCTCGGTGAAGCTGATGTTCTCGTATTCCCGCACGAAGCTGAACACGTCGCCGCCTTTGTGGCAGCCGAAGCAATGGAAGATTTGCTTGTGCGGATTGACGTTGAAGCTCGGCGTTTTCTCTTTGTGGAAGGGACAAAGGGCGACAAAGTTCGCGCCGGCGCGCTTGAGCGGCAGCACCGCGCTGATCACATCGACGATGTCGCTGGCCGCGCGGATTTGTTCGAGCGTCGCGGTTGAGAAGAGGCCGGCCATGACAAACTTAACTGCCTCCACGAGGTGCCGGTTCGTCACCGTCCCATCACTTCGTCCACGGCCCGTTCGCGGCGGCGGGTGACGCTCTCGCGCTTGACCAGGTACTGATTGGGCGGGGTTGCGGCGATCAATTGCTCGTTCAAGTATTTTTTGACGGTGCGTCCCGTAAAGGACCCTTCAAAAACGGCCTGCTGGAGCAATCCAAAAGTGGGAAACGAGATGCTGCCGAAATTGTCGCGCTGCAGCCTGGCGTCCGCCGCCAATTGCTCCGGGCTGATGTATCGCGCGTTGAGCAGCGCGAAAACCACCATCACGATGCAGGCGAATCGCGAGGCCCCCGCGGCCATGCCCAGGTAGAATTCCAGACGGCCAAAGATGTCGCTGGCGACGAGTTTCTCTCCGACGATCCGTTTGAGCCAACTGAAGAACAGGATGTGGCCGAGAACGATGCCCAGATAGACCACAAGGTAGGCCGGCAACAAACTCAGGTTGGTGTATTCGGCGAGATATTTGCCGAACGACTCGTAATACAGCGCGCCAACCACCACGATGGCCAGCCACTGGAAAACGGGCAGGAGCTCCTCCGACATCCCCTTCTTCCGGCCGAGCAACGCGCCCGCCAGCAAGGCCGCGACCACGACCAGGTCAATCCAATTGAATGGCAGGTTTGGGGAATTCATCGTTCACACGCATTGGCGGCAGGGCGCGGTAGAAGCCGTTAAAACGTGACAAGGTTAAATCGTTAAATCGGTTGACTGGGTAGTCGAATCCGAGTTTCACACCAGGATTCTCGTTCGATTCGTGCTTATTTGCGTCGTTCAAGCGTCAATGTCCGTTGCCGGGCCGAAAAGTTTTGACGGCCATGCCTAAAGCAGCCGACGTGCCGTTGCAGAATCAAGGATGGGCCGCGAGCCAGTAACGGATCGCCGCCGCTTCGGGATGGGCTGGATTGAGCCGCAGCACGCGTTGATAGTGTTCCCGCGCCGAATCGGCCTGAGCCAGCCGCTCGGCCTGGAGTTTCGCCAAAGCGAAGTGCGCCCGGTCATCGTCCGGACGATCCGAGAGCAATTTCTCGAGCTCATTGGCCGCATCAAGATAGAACCCCGCCCGCTCGAGCGCCAACGCGAAGTTGTAGCGCGCGTCCGCAGAAACGGCGTCGATCACCAGGGCGTACTCGTAAGCCAGGAGGGACTGTCCCCAATCCTTCACGTCGTAAGCTGCCAGTCCCAGGTTGAAGTGAGCATCAAAATAAGTCGGGTCGAATTTGATCGCTTGCCGATAGGACTCGATCGCTGCGGTCAGCTTCCGCTCGCGATGCGCTCGCAATCCTTGCGCAAAGAACGGTTCGGCCTGAGTCCGGTCTCCCGCCGCCGGCCGGGAGGGGGATCGATAAGGGTAACGGGGGATTTGAGGCGGCTGCGGCCGCGCATTGACGGTGGGCGCGGGTGGAGGCGCATAGCGGACGGGCCGGTTCTGAGCCTCGGAAGTTGCTCGCTCGCCAGCGGCTGGCTCGCGCTGGGCGGATGCCGGCGCCGCGCTTTTCCTTCCAAACCAGCTTCGCGGATCCAATTTTTCGAGCACTCGGCGCGTGGCGCTCTTGGGCTTTTCTCTGAGCGCCAGTGATCGTATCAAAGGTTGGGCGGATGGATCGTCCGGCAAGGATGGCGGCGCCGCAGCCAGCAATGTATTGGTCGCCCGCGGTGGTGAAGCGGGGGCGATGTCTTCGGGCAATTTGGGCGAGAGATCGTTGTTCAGAGTGATGATCTCGATTTTCGGAGGCGGCTCCTCTTTTGGCGCCGTGGTGGTGGGCGGAGTGATTGGAGATGTGGGCTTGGTTGGCGCTGGCGCCGAGGTGTCTGCTTTCGCCAGCGGCACTGCATTGGGCTTTGTGCCCGAGAAGGGACGTTCCAAGTCGTTGGAATTCGCGGGGGAGGTTTTGGACTGAGGCAGCGCTGAAGCCACCAACGCCGGAGGCGGATTTGTGGGGGCGCGTGCCGCAACGGCGTTGGCCGATGGGCCTGTCGCCTGGACGAGATTCGTCAGCGCGGGGGCAGCGTTGGTTTGAACGAGCCGCGGCGGAGGATTCAACTCCGCTTCGATCTGCCGGACGATTTGTTCGACCGTGGAAAAATCGGGCGGTCGAGGTTTGAGTTCCAGGTACTCGCGATACTTGCGCAGGGCGAGGAGGCGATTTTGCGATTGGTACGTGACCGCAAGGTTCCGGAGTGCCGGCCCGTAGTTGGGTTGCTTTTCAAGCGCGGCGTTGAAGAAGGTGAGGGCCTCACGCAGGCGCTTTCTCTGAATCTGGATCAGCCCCAATCCATTGAGCGCTTCCGGGAGCGCCGGATGCAATTGCAGCGCGGTCTGGTAGGATTTTTCCGCGGCGTCGAACTGTCGCGAGCGCAGGTACGCCGAGCCCAGCTTCAGCCAGGCGGGGGCGACTTTGGGATCGAGCACCGTGTAAGCGTTCAGTTCGGAAATCGCATCCTGGAGTTTGTTTTGATCGAGGTACGCGCACCCAAGATTAAACCGCGTCACCGTCAGATTCTGATTGAGTCGGAGGGCTTGCTGATACGCCTGAATCGCTTCCTCGGGCTGTCCGGCGCCGTGATAAGCCAGGCCGAGATGGTTCCATGCTCTCGGTTTCGCATTCTCCTCGAGAAGCTCGGTCGCCAATTTGAGCTTTTCGATTGCCGGAGCGTATTTCCCTTCGCGGAGCAAGCGGTCGCCTTCCAGGAAGGCATGGGTGCCGGGCGGGCTGCACCCGAGGAGAAGGCTGATCGCGCCCATCGCCACGCAGAAAAGCACCGCGACCGAGCCCCAATTTTTTGTGGCGATCATCACTCACGGTGGTAGCATTCGCCGCTCGGCGCGTCAAGAAACGCCCCGTTCATGGATTGATTAATCGACCGATGACACTGGCGGTTTTCATGGCAACGATGCTGGCTTTGGCGCCGGCTTCCGCCGAATCTCCTTCTTTTCCTGGTCCGGGCCAGGCGAAACGCGCGAGGGTGGTGATCGCTGAAGACCCGCAAGCGATGATCGTGTTTGACCCCCAACCGGAACGGATTGAGGGCCTGGTCCGCCGCGGGCTGTCCGCCATGACGGGCCGTGGCCATGCGGCCGCCGCCTGGCGAAGCCTGATGTCCACCCAGGAAGTCGTGGGCATCAAAGTCCTTTCGGGGCTTGGAAAGACCAGCGGCACGCGTCCAGCCGTGGTGGGCGCCGTGATCAAAGGCCTGCTCGAAGCCGGGTTCGCCCCGAAACAAATCGTGGTCTGGGACAAACACCTGGTGGATCTGCGCCTGGCCGGGTTTTGCGACCTGGCCAACCAGTATGGCGTCCAGGTTGCCGGCAGCGCTGACGAAGGCTACGATGAGAACACTTTCTACGACGCATCCTTGATCGGGAAACTGGTCTGGGGCGACGTCGAATTCGGAAGAAAAGGCGAAGGGATCGGACGCAAATCTTTTGTCTCGAAACTCCTCACGCAAAGAATCACACGGATCATCAACGTAACGCCGTTGCTGAACCACAACCTGACCGGCGTTTCCGGAAACCTGTTCGGGCTGGCATTCGGAAGCGTGGACAACACCATCCGGTTTGAGTCCGGCCCCAAACACCTGGGCGAGGCGGTCCCGGAAATCTACGCGCTGCCGCAATTGGGAGATCGCGTCGTGCTGAATATTGTGGATGCGTTGATTTGCCAATATCAGGGTGAAGAGACCATGCGGCTCCACGATTCGAGTATGCTCCGCCAGCTTCGCTTCAGCACGGACCCGGTCGCACTGGACGTGTTGTCCATCGACGAACTGAACCGGCAGCGCGAACTGAGCAAGATTCCTCCGGTCACGTCGAACTTTCAAATCTACACCAACGCCTCCCTGCTCGAACTCGGCGTGAGCGATCTGAAACGGATCGATTTGATCCGCGTGCCGTGAGGGGCGCGCTTTGATCGGAAACAGTCAACCACTAATGCACACTAATGGACACTAATCCGGAGGAAGGCCATAACCGTCGAGACCTCATTCGTTAGCCACGCTCTGGATCGCCTGTTTCAATAGTGTTCATTAGTGTCAATTAGTGGTTTAGACGAGCCTGGAGGACGATTGCGGCCAATCACACCGTCGAGTTGGAGTGGTAGCCCACATTGGAGGGGAAAGGGCGCGGGAGTAATGGAGGCAGGCTCGCTGTGGTTATTCCATTTTTGAGGCATCACGTATGGGTCCTCCACTAAAGTGTCGAACTGCCGTTGACCCTCCGACGGGCGCGACTTATTTTGCCGCCGTGCGCAACGCTCCAGTTTCGACGCCGGGATTTGATTCCAGCAGCGACGTGACCCAGGATCGCTGGGCGCGGCGCTACCTGAATTGGATTGGCTGGAGAATCCTTCGCCTGATCAACACGATCCGGGGCCTGGGCGCGTTCGGGTTGATCACCCTGGGTGTCATGGCCACCAAATTCAAGACGGCGTCGCACGTCATCCATCCTTTGATTCGCGCCCAGATTCATCGCGCCGGCGTGCGTCTGCTCCCGATTGTTTCGTTTGTGGCCCTGGCTCTCGGGCTCGTGGTCATTGGCCAGACGGTCGCGCTATTGAGCCGCGTCGGCGCGACGACTTATGCGGGCACGATCATGGTAACGGTGGTGGTCCGCGAGTTGGGGCCGCTGATTACCGCGCTGCTCGTGCTCGCGCGCATTGGCACGGCCATCGTCATCGAATTGGGCACGGCGCGGGCGCTGGGCGAGGTGGAAGCGCTGGAGGCGCTCGGGATCGATCCAATTCATTACCTGGTGATGCCGCGCGTGGTGGGGCTGGCGCTGGGCATTTTCTCGCTCACGGTCTATTTGATTTTGATGACGCTGGTGGGCGGTTATCTCTTCGCTTTCTTGCAGGACGTGCCGTTGATGCCGGGGGATTATTTCAGCCAGCTCGCGACGGCGCTGCGCTGGGAAGATTTCGTCCTGCTGGCGCTGAAAACTTGCGCCTTCGGAGCGATCATTGCCGTGGTCACGTGCTACCACGGGCTGGCGCGGCCGCTGCGCATCCAGGAAGTGGCGGAGGCGACGACGCGCGCGGTCGTCGAAAGCCTGGTTGCTTGCACCGTGCTGGACGCGCTGTTCATCATCGTCTATCTGCTCATGTGAAAGGCACGGCACCTTGACCCAACCGAATCATGAAACGCCGGCGCTGGAGATGCTGGATGTCTCTATCGCAGCGTCGCACGCGCCGGAATTCCCGGTCATCGAAGGCGTCGATTGGACGGTTCAGGCGGGAGATTTTTGGGTCGTGGGCGGCTCGTCTGGTTCGGGTAAAAGCGATCTGCTGGCCACGGCCGCGGGATTGTTGCGGCCGGTTCGCGGCGTGCATCGGCTCTTTGGGCAGGAGCTGATTCAATTGGACGAGGAGGAATTAATCCGCCAGCGGCGCCGAGTCGGGCTCGTGTTCGGAAACGAGGGACGCTTGTTCAATCAATTGAGCATCGCCGAAAATCTCGCGCTGCCCCTGTGTTATCACCGGAACTGCGCCGCACCGGAAGTCCGGGACCGTGTCGAGGAGATTCTCGAACACACGGGGCTCTCGGCAATGGCCAATCGAACGCCCGCGAGTGTGAATCGCAGCCTTCGCTCCCGGGTGGCCCTGGCGCGCGCTCTGACCCTGCAGCCGGAACTGCTGTTGTTGGACAATCCGGTCCGGGAATCCGACCCGACGCAGCGGCGTTGGTGGATCGAATTCCTGTCCGGTCTTTGCGCGGGGCACGCCGTTCTGAGCCGGCGCCACACCACGATCGTGGTGGCCACGGATGACTTTCGTCCTTGGCTCGGGGCTGGCGAAAAATTCGCGTTGATCGCGAGGAATCGTTGGTTGACGATTGGCACGCGGCCCGCGTTGGCCGGCTGCGCGGAACCGCTGTTACGAGAGCTGTTGCACGAGGAAACCTCTCCGTGAACCCAACCACAGAACCCGCTTCGATTCCGCCGGCCGGGGAAATTTCCCGCCTGGCGGATCAACTTTTCGCCACGAAGCGGGAAAGCTTGTCTCGGTCCTGACCGGGATCCTCGGGATGGATCGCTTGCAGTGGACCGAGGACGTGGTCCAAGAAGCATTGGTCCGCGCCTTGCAGACCTGGCCGTACTAGGGAATTCCCAAGAATCCTGCGGCCTGGCTCACTCGAACGGCGAAGGACCTTGCGTTGGATTTGATCGGCGCGAGAACTGCGCTTCCGCATGGACACACATCAAGGGTCAATCGCTGTCCTATCGGCGTGTTAATCTCAGCGATTTAAGATCGAACCACACCTCGCCCTGGGCCGCGCGCAGTTCACACACTAACTCCACTTCGGACCGATCCGCGTCAACCTCGAAATCAAATCGCAACGGAGTCCAGTTCGTCGTTCCGAAAAGCTTCCGCGCGAAGGTCCGCCCGGAAATCCTCAGCCCCACGCCGGATTGAAGATCGTTCGGGTTCGGTTGAACGCCGTGCGTTCGGACGTTGGCCTCCAGGCTATACTGGCCGCTGTCCAGCAGTCCTCGGCTGCGCCAGGATGCCGCGCTTGCGTCTTGAGCCGATATTCGCAGCGAGAGGTGGCCTGCTTCATCCTGCTCCTTCGTCAATCGGGGACTGCCTTGATCTATCTTCACCTGCCAATCCTTCGGGTACGCGACGGCGCCGCCACCGGAACTTGAAGTTTCCGCTGGCGAAAGCTGGCGCTGAAGGCTCTGGGCGCGTTGTTGAAAACGCTGGCACAACTGGCTGGCACGCCGCATCTGACCCTGGGCCGCTTGGGGATCTCTATCTTCGAGGACGGCGGCGATTCTTCTGGAGACTTCGTAAATCCGATTCGTGATGGCTTCGACTCTGAAAACATTGGTGGACAATTGAGCGATTCGATCCCGATAACGCTGCCGCGTTTCCGGCATTTGGAACACCGCCGCGGCGACCAGGCCGGCGGTCCGGGTAAAAATCGGGCCGTTCACATTGGAGAGGATTTGATCCAGGCCCTGCGGCAGGAAGACCATTCGGTTGGCGGCGCGGTCGTGGAAAATCCTGAAATTATTCCGGTTCATCGTGTAGCCGTCCCAGTGCCAGAGCATCGCCTCCAGCGCCAGGAACGAGAGGAAGCGATCCAGGTCCAGTGT
>JACPRI010000432.1 GCA_016190065.1 Verrucomicrobiota bacterium | reverse complement strand
GCTCGATGATGACCTCTGGCTTCAGCCCCTCTCGCCTCAGCAAAGCACAGATCTCGATCGCCAGGTCGAGAGGCGTCTGAAAGTCACCGAATTCGATCTGGGCTGCGGTCTTCATTTCGGTCGTGCGAGCATCAGCGTAGGCGTGACAGCTTCGCTTTAATTTCCTTTTCTTTCGTGGCGCGGAAGTCGTAGGACCAGTCGGCACGTGCGAGAATTAAATTAGGCTTGCCGAGATACGTTTGAGCCGGCACGGGCTTCGTCGAGCAGCCGATGCAACGCCTCGCGATAGCGGTCTTTTTCCGAAGTGGAACAACCTTCGAGAAGTGTTTCCGTGAGCAGCCCGGACTTCTTGTCGCGCGTGTTAAAGTCCACCATGAAATCGACCGCGCCCCAAGGCGAGGCAACAGCGGCTGGAGTGCTCATATTCTGCAGGATACCGGGCATGCTGAAGCACCTCAAGCGCCGCATTTCCCGGAGGCCGGAGGCAAACAATAAGCCACAAATCTATCGCCATTTCCCGGACGCCACACTAGCCTTCCACCCCTTTGCGCCTATGTCCGACTTTTGGTCATCCGTTCGGGAGGCTCTCCGTGGGTCGCGGCAGGACTTCACTGAAGTCCCGATCCGCCGCGCCATCCTGTTGCTCGCCATCCCGATGATCCTCGAGATGTCGATGGAATCGCTCTTCGCGATTGTCGATATCTTCTGGGTCTCGCGGCTCGGCGCCGATGCCGTGGCCACGGTCGGCCTGACCGAAGCCATGCTCACCATCATTTACACGGTGGCGATGGGGCTGAGCATTGGCGCGACGGCGACGATTGCGCGGCGCATCGGGGAAAAAGATCCGGAGCGCGCGGCGCGCTCCGCCGTGCAAGTGATCGCGCTTGGTGTCGCTTTCTCGATCCCCATCGGCATCGTGGGAGCGCTCTTCGCGCCGCAACTGCTGGGTCTGATGGGTGCGTCGCCGGAGGTCATCGAACAAGGAAAAGGTTTCACGACCGTGATGCTCGGCGGGAACGCGACCGTGTTGCTCCTGTTTCTTGGCAATGCGGTTTTCCGCGGCGCGGGCGATGCCGCTATCGCGATGCGCGTGTTGTGGCTGGCTAACGGGCTGAACATTGTGCTCGGCCCTTGTTTCATTTTTGGCCTGGGACCATTCCCGGAGCTGGGAGTGACAGGCGCGGCCGTGGCGACCAACATCGGTCGCGGCACGGGCGTCGTGTATCTGCTGTTTCGGTTGTGGCGCGGCGGCGCGCATATTCGCGTGGCGCGGCAGCACCTTGGACTTGAGCTGGCCACCATGGCAAATTTGCTCCGGCTCTCCGGCACCGCCATGTTTCAAATGCTGGTCGGCATGACAAGCTGGCTGGCGCTCATCCGCATTCTGTCGGGCTTCGGCAGCGCCGCGCTGGCGGGCTACACCATCGCGATCCGCATTGTCATTTTTGCCTTGCTCCCGTCGTGGGGCCTGAGCAGCGCGGCCGCAACGATGGTCGGCCAGAATCTGGGCGCGGGCAAACCCGATCGCGCCGAGCAATCCGTGTGGCACGCCGGTTTTTGCAACATGCTGTTTCTGGGGGTGGTCGGAACGTTGTTTGTGCTTTTCGCCGAGCCGCTGATCGACGCCTTCACGCAAGATGGCCAGGTGGTGCCGCACGGCGTCAAATGTCTGCGGACGGTGAGTCTGGGCTTCCTGTTTTACGCGTACGGCATGGTGCTGGGCCAGGCGTTCAACGGCGCGGGCGACGTCTGGACGCCGACGTTCATCAATTTCTTTTGCTTCTGGCTCTGGCAACTCCCGCTGGCCTCTGCGCTGGCTCATTGGTTTCGGTGGGGCCCGGGCGGAGTCTTCACGGCTATCACCATCGCGTGGTCCACGTATGCGCTCGTGTGCGCGGCAGCCTTCAAGCGGGGCCGTTGGAAGCTGAAGAAAGTCTGAGTCGCCTCCTGTTCCCAGGCGTCGGGCAAAAGGTCCCCATCGGCATCGGCGCGGGGGGACGGTGGTGGGTTCGCCTCAGACGCGCCAATGGTCGGCGGATCGGCATAGCACTTCTCCTGCAAATCGGCGCGGACGTTCGCGAGCGCCTGGCCTTTCCTCGCGGCGGGACTATTACCTGGCACCGAGAAATCACCGCGCACTGCGTCCCGAAACAACGGATTCAGGCCATACACGCCCCGGGCCTCGACCGACGGCAGCGTGGGCTGCGATTGGCTCGGTTGATTGGCCGCAAACCAAAGATTATTAGCGAACTGAAAGGAGGCGGCGTCGGTATTCGGTCCGATGTTCACGTGAGTGCTGATTTGCGAACGATCGAAGGAAATGAGGTTGTTGATAAATTGATTGTTCCCGCACGGCAGAAACGTGTGGCCGGCGCTCGAAACCGTTTCCTGCAGGATGCGCAGAACCCAGCGGCGCGGTTCGACGATCGTGTTGTTCGCGACCAGCGAATTCACGGTTCCTACGAAAGCGACGGGCGCGTCGCCGCCGCGAAACAAGTTGGCGACCACGCGAATGTTCTTGGCCTCGACGTTGGGCTCGCTCTTCGACAGCGGCGGACGGAAAAACTCGAACCCGGTCGAGCCGCCGATGTTGACCGCGCGTCCGCCGCCGTTGCTGAATCGGCTGGCGCGAATCTCGATGTCTTCGCTGCCGCCTTTGCATTGAATCGCGTTGCTGCCCGCGTCGGTGAAAGTGCTGCGCGCAATCAAGCCGCGATGACAGCCGACGTGATCGATCCCGCTGCCGCCTGCGCTCAGCCGCGCGAATTCGCAGTCCAGCACGAGGAAATCGTTGACCCCCGAAAGCTTGAGGCCGTCGTTATTGCCGCCGGTGCCGATATCGTGAATGGAAAGATTGCGAAAGAGCACGTGTCGTGTCGCATCGGCGTTGGCGTAATCACCGCCGTCGTCGCAATTGATGCCGTTGCCGGTGGCGCCGGTGATTTCGAGGTTCTCGACCGCGAGATAACGGACACGGGAAAAATGAATGGCGGTTGATCCGCCGCTGATCACAGGCCGGGCCAGGCCAGGCACACCGCCCAGCCAGATCGGGGCGTTCGAGGTTCCGGCCGCGTTGCCAAGGGACGCGCCGCTGGCATAAGTGCCGGGCAACAGGCGCACGGCATCACCTGCCCGAAGGCCTTGCACCGCTCGACTCAGCGTTTGAAAAGGGTTCGCTCGCGAGCCGTCGCCAGTCGAGTTGCTTCCGGTAGTAGCCACGAAGATTTCGCGCAACGGCGGTTTGCCGTCGGCAAACGATCGGATCGCCACACAAGGTTCTGCGCCGGGAAGAGAGTTCAAGCCTGCGAAAACGTACCAGGCCATCGCCGCTGCCCGGCAAATTTCACACATCATCGGGAGCACATGCGCCCTCGCGTGTTTCCGGAAAAGACCTGCTCGCAAACTCATGTGCCAGTTCATGCCGTGAACTTGCGGCAGGACGGACGGCAATTCGAGATTCATGTTATCGAATCTGCTGCAATTTCTCCAAGGCCCACGGCAGCAGCGCAAGACTCGTCGCGTCGAACATCCCGTGCGCAATCACGGCCGGCCAGATGGAGCGATGCAGCACCATGATCGCGCCGAGACCAAAGCCCAGCAACGTCGTCAAACCAACCGCGAGCGGGCCTTGCACCAGATGCCCCAGCCCGAACACGATGCCAGCAACGCCGGCCGCGGCGATTTGGCCCGCGCGCGAACCAAAACGTTCTGACCAGAGGACACGCAGACCGGCGAGAAATGCCGAGCGCCAAAGTTCTTCACGCATCCCCGCGACCACGAAACTCACCAGGGTCAACGAAAGCCAGAAATAGATCGGATCCCGGCGCATCGCGGGAACATCGACGATCGCTTCGACATTCGGGCGATTGGCCGCCATCAATTCCTGAAACGATTCCGGCGTGATCACGCGCGTGGCCAGCAACGCCAGCGCGAATCCGGCCACCACAATGCCGATCGCGATCCGAAGGGCGATGGAGTATCCGATGCCCAACGGCACAGGCCAAAATCCTCCGCGCCAGGGCAGGAGGAGATCCTGTCGCGAAGCCCGTGAGGCGACCCAGGCCAGCCCGAACACGAGTCCAAAAACCAGCAATTCGACAACGCTGGCGACGAGCAGCCCTGTCGGCGTGCCCGTCAGCACTGGCGCGCCCCCGCCACGGCGACTCCACCCGATCGCGCCTATCAACAGAGGATAGGCTCCGATGATCAGCAAGTGAATCCACCAGCGCCACCGGCTGATTGACGCAAGCACGGGAGGGACGTCGGACAACTTCGGAGGCAACGCGACGGGCTCAGACGCAGGATCACTCATGGATGCCTCATACCACGGTCCTTAACTCCTTGCCACGATTGTCTTCGCGATCTAAACAGTGCCCACAATGAAGATATCAGTCGCTCGCGCCAGGTTTGTTCCAGTCACGCTGCTCGCAACTCTGTCCGGCCTGGCAGTCCTTCATCCCGTCTCGGCGCAAACGCTGTTGCTGAGATACACTTTTGAGGAGGCGGCCAATGGCGCTGCTGAGGCCGCGGATTCTGGCGCCACGCCCGCCGCCTCGGGCGTGTTCGTTGGCGCGGCTCGCATCGGGAATACGCCCGGTGGCCACTCCAAAGGCGCCGTGGATTTCACCGGCGCCGTCAGCCCGGACAATTTGAAATACGTCCATGGCGGAGATACCAGCAAGCTGGACGGCTTAGAGGCTTTTACTCTGACGGCTTGGGTCAACGTGCAAGATGTGCCATCGGGGAATCGGCGAATTCTCGCCAAACAAGCGCCCGGCACGTTCGCCGGATTTTCCTGGAACGTGAATGACCCGGCGGACGGCGCCCGGAGCGCGAGCAGCTTCGGTTTGCGACTGTTTGTCGGCGGCGAAAAAGGTTTCCAGCATGACTTGTCCGGCCCGCGCGTCACGATCGACGCGGACAAGAAATGGGCCTTCATCGCGGTGAGCTACGACGGCCGATTGGAGGCCGACAACGTTCTCTATTACGCCGGGAGCGTCACTGACGTGGTCACGAACCAGGTCACCACGAGCATCAACGCGGGGAAGACAACCGATTCCGAAGCCAGGTTCACGGTGAGTCACACCGATGCCGCCATTACCGGCAACACCGCGCTGCAAGGCTGGATGGACGACGTGCGCGTTTACAGCGGTGTCCTGAATACTGCGCAATTGGAGGCCGTCCGGCTGGAGAACCTGCCATCCGCCGCGCCGCCCAAAGGAGTGACGATTCGGAATCCGAAACGATCGGGGAATATCGTGATTTTCGAGTTCCAGTCCGAGGCAGGCCGGAGCCATCAGATCGAATACAAAGCCAGCCTCAGTGACACAACCTGGCAGACGCTCGGCACGCTGGCGGGAACCGGCGCCATTCTGACCGCGACCGACAACAACGCCGCGCCGACCACGCGATTCTATCGGGTAGCGACTCGGTAAATCTGAACGAGGCGGCAGGACCAGACGCGAATTCCGCGAATTGGCGCGAATGGAAAAACAGAGAATCAATTCGGAAATTAGTGGAATTCGTGTCACCGCCTTGATGGTTTTGCGTTCAAGGTCCGATTGCGGTTAGATGCAGGCGTCGCGTCTGCTGCTGGCAGCCAGCGTTGCTTATTTCAGGTCGAAATGCTTCACGGGAACAAGCCGGTGGCCGAGCATATCCACGGCGGCCGGGATGGCTTCGAGCACCAGATAGCCGATCAACGGCTCGTAGCTTCCGCGCTGGTTAGG
>JACPRI010000431.1 GCA_016190065.1 Verrucomicrobiota bacterium | reverse complement strand
GTCAATGGCCACACGCCGACAAATTTTGTCACCAGCTTCATCAGCAACAAGACGGCAATCACCCCGAGCGCGGCCCAAAGTGCCGGCAACGAGACATAAAGCCCGGCTTTGATGAAATAGAACGGAGTGAAAATGGTGAAGGCGATGCTCCGCATCCGGTGCACCAACGTTTTGTCGCGCAAGAAAACGCCCGCCACCACAAGACCGAGAAGGTAAGCGGGCAGCACCGCTTCGCTTTTGGCGGTGGAAGCCAGGCCGCCGAGAAAGAACAAGACCAGGAAAATGAACTTCACTTCCGGCTCGCTCACGCGGGTTGCCCCCAGCCGCGTGATGATGAATTGCGTCCATCGCGGCATAAACCAAAGCATGGCCGATAGGATGACGACAAAAACCAGAAGCCAGACGTTGAAATCGGCGAACAGCGTCCCGAGCGCGAGGACGGTTCCGAAGTCGGTAATAAAACACGCCGCCAGGATCATCTTGCCCATCGCGGTATCGCTCAGTTTGCCTTCGATCATGACGGCATAAACCACCGCGACCGACGTCGTGGAGAGCGCGATGCCGGCAATCTGGGCTTGCGCCAGGCTCCAGCCGAGAACGAATTGTGCGTAAGCCCACACGAACCCGAACGGAAGCAGAAACGATAAAAAGCCGATGGAAAGGCTGGCGCGCAGATTGGCCCGCAGCGAGACCGGATCAATTTCCGCCCCGGCGAGAAAGGTCAGCACGCCGCTGCCCAGCATCGCCAGAAAATTCGTCCACTCGGTTGTCTTCAACAGGTGATGGCCGTCGCTGAATTGAATGTTTCCGACGATGACTCCCACCCCAATCTCGATCAGCGCGACCGAGATGCCCGTGCGGATGGAAATCAAACTGGCCAGAAACGCCAGCCCCATCCAGAGGGCCGCCACGTACCAGATATTTTCCATAATTCGTCTCGAAGCTCAGCTTTTCGGCGGTTCCCCGGCCGCCTCATCGGCGCGATAATCAATGACGCGGGCCTTTTCCAGGGTGACCAAACCGCCCTTCATCATCGAGTCCAGCACGGGCAGGAATTCATTGATCTTTTCCTCGGTGTCCACGATCTCGATGACCAGCGGCAGGTCGAAGGAAAGCCGGAGAATCTTGGCGGTGTGCAAGCGGCTCGATTTGCCGAAACCCATGGGCCCGCGCAGCACGGTCGCGCCGGCCAGATGCATTTCGCGCGCCTTGAGCACGATGGCTTCGTAGAGCGGCTGGTGTTTCCAGCGGTCGCTTTCACCGATGAAAATCCGCAGCAGCAGTGCGTCATGGGGGAGGTGCATATCCGTCGCCTTTCATTTCATTCCCATTCACGCCGAGATCGTGTCCAACCAGACGCCGACGAGGCGAATACGCCCATGGTGAATGAGCCGGTGATGTTGACGGCCAGAATGTCGAACGGGAATGACTCGCCCAATGCCTCCCGATGAAACCGGAGGCTCCCCTTCGAGCGACACTGCCGGAACCCGCCGCCGGTGGAAATCAAAACTGCGTTCGGCATATGACAACTCTGCCAGCAATGCGTGGAGCTGGTAGGAGTCATCAGCACTGAATCGGTTCAGGCGGTTCTCTCGCGGTGCGAGATGGCAAACCCCATTGCCGAAACGAATATGCCGGTTCCCGGCACGCCAGGCAAGTCTTCATCCTCGAACGCGTGGTCATGGTCACTCGTCGCAAATGCAGGCGTACTCGGCGCGCTTGCAGCCTCCGCAAAACGCTCAAGTCGAGTTTGAAGCGGTGGTTCTGCGGCTTGGCACCGGGTGCCTGCCTGAATTGGACGACGAGGTTGTTATTGGATTCAGCCTGAAAAACGGCGTTTAACCACTAATAGACACTAATCCCACGAGAGTTAAAACGCTGAAGGAGGTCATCCACTCGGTGAACCGCTGAACCAGCGCCCGCAGCTTCCATTAGTGTTCATTAGTGTCAATTAGTGGTTGGCCGATCCTCAGCCGTTTTCATTCGCCTTCGTCATTCGGCCTTCGGCTTTAGGGATGCGGATTTTCTTTCCAGCCACTCGTAAAGCACGGGCAACACCAAGAGAGTGAGGAAGGTCGAAGACACGATACCGCCGATCACGACCGTCGCAAGCGGGCGTTGCACTTCCGCGCCCGCGCCGGTCGAAAGCGCCATGGGCACGAAGCCGAGGCTGGCCACGAGGGCGGTCATCAGTTTCGGGCGCAAGCGCGTGAGCGTGCCTTCCACAACGGCGTTGCGCAAATCGCGTCCTTCGCGCCGCAGTTGATTGATGAAACTGATAAGCATGATGCCATTGAGCACCGCGATGCCCGAGAGCGCGATGAAGCCGACGCCGGCGCTGATGGTGAACGGCAAGGCGCGCCACCAAAGCGCGAAGACACCGCCGGTCACGGCCAAAGGCACGCAGATGAAAATCAGTGCCGCCTGCCGCACGCTGCCAAAGCTTATGTAGATGAGGGCGAAGATGAGTGCCAGTGCCATTGGCACCACGATGGCCAGCCGTATGCGCGCCGCTTGAAGGTTCTCGAATTGCCCGCCGAACTCGAAGTAGTAGCCGGGCGGGAACTTCACGTCGGCCTTGATGCGAGCCAGCGCTTCCTTCACGAATCCTTCCGTGTCGCGCCCGCGCAGATTCACGAGAATGGCAGCGCGCCGCTGGCCGGATTCGCGAGTGACCGCGCCGACGGCCTCCACCATCTCGAAGCGGGCGACCTGGCCGAGCGTGAGCAAGCTGCCCGCCTCGGTTCGCACGGGCAGGCGCTTCATTATTTCCACGTTGCGCCGGGCGTCCTCGGTCAATCGCACGACGATGGGGAAACGCCGGTTGCCCTCGATGACCGTGCCGACTTCCTCGCCCGCCAGCGCCGTTGCAATGGTATGGTTGACGTTCGCGGCCTGGAGATTGTAGCGGCGCAGCGCGTCGCGGTCAGGTTTGATTTCCAGCAAAGGCGAGCGCCCGAACGCGTCGAACTCCACGTCGCCGCCGCCGGGGATTTTGCGCAACAAATCGCGAACCTCCGTGGCCAGCCGCTCCAACTCCTGGAAATCATCGCCGAAAATCTTCACCGCGATGTCGGCGCGGACGCCCGCCATCATTTCATTGAAACGCATCTGAATCGGCTGCATGAACAGGTAAGTCTGGCCGGGGGCGTGGACAGCCAGCTCGCGGCGCATCAAGTCGATCAGTTGCTCCTTGGTCGCGGGCCGTCCGTCAATTCTGCGCCACTCGCCGCGCGGTTTCAGTTCAACGTAAGTGTCGCACAGGTTCGGACCCATCGGGTCCACGGCGATTTCGGCAGTGCCGATGAGTCCGAACAGGCGTTCGATTTCCGGGAACTTCTCCAGCAAAAGTTTCTCGGATTTCCGTTGCAAATCGGTCGAGGCGCTCAACCCCGCGCTGCTGCTGCGGATGAATTGGAGCAGCAGGGTGCCCTCGTCGAGTTGCGGAATGAACTCCGCGCCCAGCCGCGTGAAGACGAGCAGCGACGAGCCGAACAACACGACGGCCGCGGCGACAACGACGAGCTTGAACCGGAGCGCCCAGGCGAGCAGCGGCGTATAGACGGCCTTGAAGAAGCGCACCACCCAGTTTCCTTCTTCGACCACACTCAGGCGACTGATTGTGCTCTCCTCACGCCTCACTCCGCGTTGCTCCGTGAGGGCCGAGGGGGAATCATCTCCAGACGCGGACGGGGTCGTGGCGCTGTCGGTTTGTCGGGAGGCGGCGGTGGCTTCTCCCTCTCCCCCTTGGAGGGAGAGAGGGGCGGGGTGAGGGGGAACGCCTGCGAGGGACGGCTGCGGAACGCGGATTCGCACAAAGTGGTAGCACAGCAAGGGCATGAGTGTGAGCGCGAGCACAAGCGAACCTGCCAGCGCGAAGATGACGGTCAAGGCCATCGGACGGAACATTTTCCCCTCGATGCCGGTGAGCGCGAGGATGGGAATATAGACGACGGTGATGATGAGCACGCCGAAGAACATCGGGTGGGCGACTTCCTTCGCCGAGTAGCGCACTTCCTGAAAGCGTTCGACGGCGGTGAGTTCGCGGCCCAGCTCCTTCTGCTTGCGCGCGAGATGGCGGACGATGTTCTCCACCATTACGACCGCGCCGTCAATGATGAGGCCGAAGTCAATTGCTCCCAGGCTCATCAAGTTCCCCGACACGCGGCTCTCGACCATGCCGGTGAGCGCAACGAGCATTGAAAGCGGAATCGCCAGCGCCACGATGAACGCGGCGCGCAGATTGCCGAGCAGCGCGAACAGCACGACCACGACGAGCAACGCGCCTTCGAACAGATTCGTCTCCACCGTGTGCAAAGTGCGGTTCACCAGGTCGGAACGGTTGTAGAGCGGACGCACCACGACGCCCGGCGGCAACTTCTCTTGAATCTTCGCGAGTTTCGCCGCCACGTCGCGCGCCACAATGCGGCTGTTGCCGCCCGCCAGCATCAACGCGCCGCCGACCACGCCTTCCTCGCCGTTTACCGTCGCCGCGCCGGTGCGGAAGCTCGAGCCGATGCCGACTTGCGCTACATCCTGCACGAGCAGCGCCTTGGCCGACCCGGCGAACTTGAGCGGGATGCCGGCGATCTCGTCCGTCGTGGTGACGCGGCTGTTGGCGCGGATGACAATTTGCTCGCCGCCGATTTCCACCAACCCGCCGCCGACGTTCTCGGTGTTCTCGCCGATGGCGTGCGCCAGTTCGTCCAAGCTGAGGCCCGCGCTCGCGAGCCGCGCCGGGTCGGGCATGATGACGATTTGCCGCTCGTATCCGCCGGACGTGTTCACTTCCGCAACGCCGGGCGTGGCGCGGAGCAGCGGGCTGATGACGTATTCCTGAATTTGCTTGAGCGCCATCAGTTGCTGCGTTCGCGTCGTCGTAGCAGCCGAGGTAACGAGGCTCTGACTTTCCGCGTTCGTGTCAGAGGATTTCCCCTCGCCTGGCCTCCCGGCCACCCTCTCCCCATCCGATGGAGAGAGGGACGGGGTGAGGGGCTCGTTTGAATTCTCCGGTCCGCGTCGCGCACTCTCGTTAGCGAACTCGACCGCGTAGTAGAAGATTTCCCCTAGCGCCGTGCTGATGGGGGCGAGCCGGAGCTGCAAACCGTCGGGCAATTTCTCCGCCGCGCCGAGCAGACGTTCGCTCACCAGTTGCCGCGTGCGATAGAGATCCACGCCGTCCTCGAATGTCATGCGAATTTGCGAGAGACCAAACTTCGAGAGCGAACGCAGTTCGATCATGCCGGGCAATCCGGCCATCTGGCTTTCGAGCGGCAGCGTGACGAGCTTCTCGATCTCCTCCGGCGCGAGCGCGGGGACGGCGGTGTTGACGAGCACCTGCGGATTGGTGATGTCCGGCACGGCGTCAATCGGCAGCCGAAGCGCCGACCACGCGCCGGCGGCGATGAGCACCAGCGTGGCCAGCAGCACCAGCGCCCGCTGGCGGAGGGAGAATTCAAGGAGGCGGTTCAGCACAGGGGAGAACGCTCAAGAGTGAGCTGGCTTGCCCACAGGAAGCGGGCGAGTTGTTGCATCATTTGCAGGCGCACGGCTGCGAGTTTTACCGGGAGGGAGGTGATCACTCGGTCTGGTGGAATCCAAAAACCCGCCGCAAGGAAGCCGTGCCGCGCCACGTTGAGATCGGCAAGCATCTCTCGCGAAAAATTTGCCGCAACCTTTCCGTGCCTGAGCCGCCGGGAGCTTGAAGTGATGCATCGGTCGGTTTCGTCGGTTTATCTTCCCTTCGCCGGCATGACACAGCACGCCTGCCCGCCTTTCACCGCCGCCAGTTCCGTCATCCAGAGGGACATCACCGGCTGCAACACCACCTGGTCGCCCGCGTAAAGACCGTCCTTGACCTCCACAAGGTCGCTGCTGATGGCGCCCACCTTGACGCGCGCGCGGACCAGATGCTCGCCGCTCACCGTGTAAACCGAGTGTCCATCGCTGCACTCCAGCAACGCGGCGCGCGGGATGGTGACGACCGTCGCATCGGAATCGAGTGCAACGCTCGCGGACAGAAACGCGGCTACAGTGGGCACACCTGACGTGTTGTTGAACTCAACCAGCACTTCGGCCATGCCGGTAGCCTTCAGCAATTCGTCGTTCACCCGCGTCACGCGCCCGGCAAGATTCGCGGCGTTCGAACGGGCGCGAACAGCCAGTCCGCGCTTCAACGCCTTCGCCTCCTCCGGCGTGACCGAGGCGCTCGCGAAAGTGGATTCCCGGCCGGCCTGATAGACGCGCAATTGGAGGTCGAGCGTCGCCGGAACTTTCTGTTCCGTGACCTCGACGATCTTCATTCCCAGCGACAGCCTCGTGTCGGATGGCACGAACAAGCCGTTCTTCGCGGTGTATTTCGGACCAATCTCGACCGATTCCTCACCTGCCGCCGCTTCGTCGGGCTTCGGCTGACAGCCCGCCAACGCGAGCGCCGCCAGTAACCCTGAACCGACAACCAAAAGATTTCGTTTCATAAACACGCCACGCAGATTCAAACCAACCAGGGAATGATTTCGCGGCGCACGGGTGAGCGCTCAGTGGTCGCAGATGCAGGCGTATTCGGCGCGCTTGCATTCGCGGCAGGTGTGCATGTCCAGTTTGAAGCGGAGGTTCAAGGGTTTGGCACCGGCGGTCTGCCTGAACTGAACGACAACGTTGTAGCCGTCGCCTTCAGGCAGCTTCGTCTTGCTGACGAGCGAGTCGCCCTTTTTCTCAAATTGAAGGGTGGCTTTCCCGCTCTTGGCGTCGGCAATGACGGTCACGTTCTGCGTTGTTGCGGCAATGGGTTTCATCTCTTCGCTATAGAAATTGATCGTCACGCTATGGTCCTTCTCGACCACGAACTCGGCGTGCGGCGAGGTTTTGTCGAGCAGGCGCCCGCCCTTGGGCGTGGCTTTGTGCTGGTGCTTGTCGGCGGCGAACGCCGGGAGCGCAAGGCTGGCGCACAACCCGACAGCGAGTGTGAGGACGCGGAGGTTTGTTTTCATATTTCTGTCTGTCCTTTCAGTCTGCGGTTATGGTTTTTAGATGAGGCAACAAAATGATGACCGCCCCCGTAAAGCAGATCAGCGCGCCAAGAAAGTCCCAGCGGTCGGGCGACTGGCCGTCCACCCATTTCAGCCAAGCGAGGGAAGCGGCAATATAAACGCCGCCATACGCGGCGTAGGTCCGGCCCGCAGCAGTGGGGTGCAGCGTGAGCAGCCACCCAAAGAGCGCGAGACTCGCCATGCCCGGAATAAGCCAGACCGCCGAACGCTTGAGCGTCAGCCAGAGGTAGAACGTGTAGCAGCCGAAAATCTCCGCGGCGGCCGTTATGGCGAATAGTCCAATGGATGTGTAGAGGGATTTCATCGCAGTATTCAAGCTCGGCAGCTCGGGGCCTGACGCAATCCCGTCGGGATTGAAAACCAAAGCGGACCTTCATTTCCTTTCCTCGGCCGGAGTGGTGCGGGACAACGGCAGCGGAAGGCCCGTCAGCAGCTCCAATTGCGCCGCCGCTTCGAGCGCCTCTTTTTTCGTGTCGAGCAACCCTTCGACCGCATCGAGGTATTGCTTTTGCAACTCGACGTAGGTGGTGATCGGCACGGCGCCGAGTCGATAATGCCGGTCGGCGACTTCCGCCGCTTCCTTGAAATGCTGCACGGAGTCGGGCCGCCACTTGGCCATCTCGCGCAACTTCGTCTCGTAGGTCAGCGCGGCTTCGAGGACTTTTCGTTGAATCTCGCGTTCGGTGAGGTTGAGCGAAACTTCGGCCTGCAACTGGCGGGCGACGGCGGCTTCGATGTTGCCCTTGTTCCGATTCCACAACGGCAGCGGCAGCGAGACGCCCACGCCGATGATGCGCTCGCGGTCGCCTGCGCGTTCCTCGGAGAGGGTCGGGCCGATGCTGAGGGTCGGGTAACGCTCGTTCTTCGCGAGGTCCACCCGGAAGCCTTGCTGGGCCAATTCCACCGCGCGCACGCGCAACTCGAAGTTATTGGTGCGAACCATGGCGATGAGGGTTTGCTTCGAGTCCGGCGGGCGAAACGACAACTGAGTTTGACGGACGGACAACGGCGCGTCCGGCGCGGCGCCGCGAAGCTGGTTCAATTCCAGCAGCGCGGCTTGCGTGGCGAGCAGCGCTTCGCTCGCCCGGCGTTGCGCATTCAGTTCGGTCGCCTCGATAATGCGCGTTTCGAGCAACGGCGTGAGACCCGCCGGGTCGCGTTGCACCAGTACTTCGCGCAATGCCTTGAACCGTTCGGCCACTTCCGACGCCGCGGCGGATTTCTCCTGCGCAGCGAACAGACCATAGCCGAGCGTCCGCACACGCCCCGCGAGCGCGAGCTTGAATCGCTCGTAGCCCAGCTCGGCGAGTTCGATGTCACGGTTTGCGATTGACTTGCGCAGCCCGATGCGCCCGGGCCACTCGAACGGTTGCAGAACCGACACCGACCACGCGACGCCCTCGGCGCTCAGGCCGCCGCCGCGCACGCTCTTTTGGCCCAGGCCGCCGCTCATTTCAGGATTCGCGAGCAGGCCCGCCGTCTTGCGCCCGGCTTTCGCTGCGGTGATTTCGGCTTGGTAGAACTTGAGTTCGGGGTTGTGTTCGAGGGCTTCACCGACGAGCGCTTCGACCGGGATGGTGTTCGTTGCCGCAGGCAACGGCTCGTTCGCCTCCGCGCCCAGGCCGGCGGTTTCGAGCGCGAAAAGTAACAGCAAAATTAAAAAATAGACTCGCTTCATAAGCAAACTTCAACGGATCAAACCTACAAGGATTAGAAACTTCGCGGAGCGTGAGCCCACCGCGACCATAGAAAGTGTCCCGAGAGGGACTAATCAAGAAGCGAAGGAAGGAGCGCGCGGAAGCAAGGCCGCGCGGGAGACGAATTGCCAGGTATTGGGAAGTTCGGGAGGAGCCGTTGTCCAGGTGGCGCACCTTTCCGGGCGCCGAGCGGAATCCTCGATGGGCGGCACTGTTAAACTCGCGGTCATGACGAACACGAACGGCGAGACGATGGGCTGGTTCTCCTCGACTTTGTAGCGGGCGGATTCGATGACTTGACAGCCGTCTTCATCGCAGTCCGATGGCGCCGGGGCCTCCGTCTCGCATTGCAGGAACTCGAGACCCGGAACCAACTCCAGTTTGCAATGCATGCTGACCGGCGCCCAGAAGGCGACAATCAGAAGAGCCAAGGTGGTTTTGATCCGGCGCACGCAGAAACGGTATTCAGGACACCAAACTTTGTAAACCTTTAGTTTGGTTTTGACCCGATGGCCTGTTACCTTCCGGCCTCGGCGTGACTCTAATTCGCCATGCTTAATCTGGATTCGATGCGCGGCCCGGACGCGTTGGAAACGAAGTCGGCTTCGTTTATCAACCCTCAGGCCTTGATGGCGATTCGCAATCTGGAGCTCCGGGCCCGCGTGGTCGTGGAAGGTTTTTTGAACGGGATGCATCGCAGCCCGTACCACGGCTTCTCCGTGGAGTTCACCGAGTATCGTCAATACAGCCCCGGCGACGACCCGCGCTACCTCGACTGGCGGCTCTACGCTCGGACCGATCGCTACTACATCAAGAAATTCGAGGACGAAACCAACCTGCGCTGCCATCTCCTCGTCGATAACAGCCGCTCCATGAGCTACGGCTCCCTCCCCTATTCCAAAGCAATCTACGCGAACACGCTGGCCGCAACGCTGGCGTACTTCCTCTATTTGCAGGGCGACGCCATTGGTCTCTTGACGTTTGACGCCCAGGTCCGCGAGTATTTGCCCGCGCGCAATCGCACCGGGCACCTCCGACATCTCATGCTGGCGCTGGAAAAACCGCCGGAAGGAACGGCGACCGATCTCAGCGCGCCTTTGAAGCGGGCAGCGGAGGTTTTGAGGAAGCGCGGTTTGCTCGTCTTGATTACGGACCTTCTCGCTCCGATCGAAACGCTGGAGAAAAACCTGACCTTGCTCACCGCCAGCGGGCACGAAGTCGAGGTGTTTCAGACCCTGGATCCGACCGAACTCAACTTTCGCTTCGAGAAAGCCGTGCTCTTCCACGACATCGAGTCGGGCCGGGATTTGTACGTGGATCCCGCGGCGGCCCGGAAGCATTACTTGCAAAAGATGGAAACCCACAACACGGCCGCCAAAGCCATCTGCCAGAAACTCGGCATCGGTTATTCCTGCGTCCCAACCGACCGGCCCATGGAATTGGCTCTGTTCGATTTCCTGCGTGAGCGCATGCATCGCGGCAAAAAAATCAAACGCGCGGAAAGGGCGTGATCGCAGTGTATCTCCCCATGATTTAACCTTGTAACGCTTCAACGGACTCTGGCGGCCGATCCGATGCGCAGCTAATCCCATGAGTTTTCTGGCTCCATTATTCCTGTTGGGCGTGGCGGCAGTCGCCTGGCCCATCCTGTTTCACTTGATCCGCCGGACTTCCCGCGAGCGCGTCACGTTCAGTTCGCTGATGTTCTTGTCGCCGACGCCGCCCCGGGTGACGCGCCGCAGCCGGTTGGAAAACATTTTTCTGCTCATCCTCCGCTGTCTGGTGCTGGGCCTGCTGGCCTTCGGTTTTGCCCGGCCCTTTTTGCGAAAGCCGATTGTGGCCAGCCCGGACGCCAAAACGGTCCGGCAACTGATTCTCCTGCTCGACACCAGCGCCAGCATGCGCCGGCAAAATCTGTGGGCCGCCGCGCGCGCCAAGGCCGAGGAAGTATTGAATAAGGTTTCTCCCGCCGATCGAGTGGCGGTGTTTGCCTTTGACCGGCAACTCCGGACGCTGTTCAGTTTCGAGCAATGGAACACGATGGCCGCCGGCGAGCGCGTTTCGCTCGCCATCCAACGCCTGGGCGAACTCAGTCCCGGCTGGTCGAGCACGTATCTTGGCCAGGCGTTGACCGCCGCGGCCGAGACATTTGAAGACGTTCCCCCGGAGGAAGGATCGGCGCAGCGCCAGATCGTGATGGTCAGCGATCTGCAGGAAGGAAGCCACCTGGATGGCTTGCAAGGATTCGAATGGCCGCGCGGCGTGGAGGTGGTGATCGAGCAAATCAAAGGCAAAAAAACCACCAACGCCGGCCTGCAGCTCGTCACGGACCTCGAAGATTCCGTGCCAGCGACCAACGAATTGGGCCCGAGAATCCGCATCAGCAACGCCGCCGATTCCAAACGCGAAGAGTTCAAAGTGCGCTGGGCTGGCGCGAGCGAGAGCGCCCCGCTCGACCTCTACGTTCCGCCCGGCCAGAGCCGAACCGTCTCCGCGCCGCCTCTGCCCGCGACCGGCACGAACCATCATTTGCTTCTCCTCGGCGACGACGACGAATTCGACAATACCGCTTACTATGTTCCGCCGAAAGCCGAGGAAGTCCGGGTTCTTTATCTGGGCAGCGAGGCGGAGAACGATCACGTGCAGCCTCTTTACTACTTGAAGCGCGCCTTTCAGACGACGCGCCGCCAGGCGGTCCAATTGCTCTTGCGGCGCCCCGACGCCGCGCTGTCCACGAACGAAGCCGCGGCTGTGCATTTGATGATCGTCGCCGATCCCTTGTCCGAGCAACCGCTCCAGGCCGCCCGCGAATTCCTGGCCGCGCGGAAGACGGTTCTGGTGGTCATGAAGAACATTTCCATCACCCAGACGATCGCCCAACTCACGGGCGTGGCCGGAGTCGGAGCCGAGGAAATCGCCGGCGAGCGCTACACCATGTTCGGCGAGGTCAAGTTTGATCATCCCCTATTCGCGCCCTTTGCCGATCCTCGGTTCAGCGATTTCACCAAAATCCACTTCTGGAAACATCGCCGAATCGCCGTGGATCAGATTCCCGGCGCGCGCGTTCTGGCGCGGCTGGACAATGGGAACCCGGCCTTGATCGAGGCTTCGGTGGGCCACGGCTCGCTCCTGGTGTTGTGCGCCGGTTGGCAACCGGCGGACAGCCAGTTGGCACTCTCCTCGAAATTTGTTCCGTTGCTTTATTCGCTGTTGGAACTGAGCGGATCGCTGAAGCCGCAGCGTTCCCAATTCATAGTGGGCGATGAAATCTCGTTGGCCGCGACCAACCGCGCGCCTTCGATCACCGTGCGAAAGCCGGACGGCGCCCTGGTCGAATTAGCGGCGAGTTCGAGATTTTCTCAAACCGATCTGCCGGGCGTGTATGCCATCACCTCCGTCCAGCCGCCGTTGCAAGTCGCGGTCAACCTCGATCCATCCGAAAGCAAGACTTCGCCGTTGGCGGTGGAAGAATTGGAACGCCTTGGTTTGCCGCTGAAGAAGGAAGTTCCGAAACAGACCTCACGGCAATCGGAGAAGAAGCGACAGCACCTTCTGGCCACGGAATTGGAGAACCGGCAGCGGCTCTGGCGGTGGTTTCTCCTGGCGGCTTTCGGCGTGGTGATTCTCGAAACGTGGATCGCCGCTCTGCTGACCCGTCGCGCCACCACTCAGGTGGAGCCAACGTAGGGCGAATACCGAAATCGAACTTCCAACATCCAACATCGAACTTTGAACCATGTTCGTTCGATGTTCGATGTTCGATGTTCAGAATTTGACCTCCTTCATTGCGCTTTTGCCGATCCAATCGTGCCCTGATAAAGCGCAGTTCACTGCGGTTTATCCGGAGCTTTCCGTCTCTGGAATCCAGGCCGGCCTTCCTCCTTGACCGCTTCGGATCAGACACTTACTTTGCCGACACAAGAAGCCAAAGCCGTTTATTGGATCGGTGAAAAGCGCAGTCGGATATCGTTAACGCCCCGGCCTGATAAACCGCAGCGGCACTGCGTTTATTAACACTGTTATGCAGGCATGTTTGGACGCCGCGCAGTCGATCCTGAGATTTCCACCGGTCGGAGGAAATTCGGTTTTGGGCGAGCGAGCGCGTCCGACTCGGCGAGAGTATTTCTGCTGATCGTGTGACCCCACAGGGACCATGATGTGACCTTGTTCTTGCATAACCAACCGGTCGAGCGAATGCCGGGGAGCGCGAGTCTGTCGCGGTTGCAGACCAACGCCACAGGCGCGCTCCCCGGCATCGCTCACCTTTTGCGTTCGGTGAAATTTACAATATGAAGCATCAAACCAAAGTTACACTTGGCAAGCTGGCGTTTTCGATCGTTCTGTGGATCGGTTGCTTATTGAGCATCATATTCAATGGACCCGCGATGATCATTCCACGTGGAGTATCACCCATTGTGGCCTTCCCCTTTGCCTGGGGATGGTTCGTCATCCAGTGGGTGGGAGTTGTGGTATTGCCACTGTGGTCCGCTGTCCTGATTCAACGGCATCGGCACGTTTTTTGACATGTTTTCACCGAACCAAGCGCTCCAGGCAACGCCGGTTGGCGCTGGACTTGAAGTCGTGAGTCGCAGGCCCGGCGTGCCTGAGCTTGATCGTTCGGTGAAAACGCGATGAGCTATCCCACACATCTTTTCGTCGGAGGACTGGTCGCGATGGGGTTTGACGCGACCGGTAAGTATTTGCTGACGGTTTCACATTCGGGACGTGGTGTGTTTTCCTCGGCCACTTGGGAGCGAGTCGCTCGCGACCCAGCGCTTGCTTACCCCACCGATGGCAAGGTTCTCGGTATCGGGCCGATTGAGGGGCAGGTCGTTGGTGTTATGGAGAGGGATGAGAGCCGAGACCGGATTGAGTTGCAGTCTCCGGACGGGAAGCACCATCTGATTGGAGAGTCTGATGGGATTACGATCACATGATTTTCACCGAACCATCGGCTGCACCGAACGCCGCGATTGCGTCGCAGT
>JACPRI010000418.1 GCA_016190065.1 Verrucomicrobiota bacterium | reverse complement strand
TCCTGGCACAGCCGATTGATACGCCGGTGCTGGAAGGCTCCAAAGCGACGTTCAACGTGATCGTGAACGGGCCGTGGCCGATCCAGTGGCTGATGAACGGGCAGCCGATCACCGGCGCACGACAGACCAGCTACACGACAGAGCCGGTGACAAAAGCGAATGCCACCAACGTTTACGAGGCGCAAATCGTCGGATGTGAAAAGAGCACGCCGGTCAAAGCCGTCCTGTTCACGCCTTCGGCAACGAAGAGTATTGGCATTAGCTTCCGCGGCGGCGGCGCGAACGGTGCTCCCACGCTCATAAACTCCGATGATATTGCGGGTATTCATCAACAAGCGTACTGGATTAACGGAGCGAACGCCGGAAGCGGCTCTTTGCCTGACCTGGGTGTTGATCCACCCGCGCTTATTGTGGACAGCGACAACAAGGAATCCACTGTGACCTTTGAATGGCAGGCGAGCGGTTCCTGGGGATCGGGGACGGGGGACGCGTCGGCCACTCAGAGGATGTTGAACGGATTGATCTACGCCAACATCGGGAGCGCCGCGACGCTCACCTTCGGCAACGTGCCTGCGGGAGCGCACACGGTGATCGCGTATATCGTGAACATCCCGCTCCAATTCCAGGAAGCGAACTTCACCATCAACGGCCAGACCGCACAGACTTATTACATTCGTTCCATGAATGCCGACGAATACAATGCCGCGCCGGGCTTCTATCGCGGCTCGAGCACGGACGCCAAGAATCGGACGGTGGCAAGTTATGTGCGCTTCGATAATGTGCGTCCAAACAACGGCGTTATTACGCTGACGTTCGATACCGTGGCGGGTTCTTACGACCGGGGTTCCGGACTCAATGGGGTTCAACTGATCCTGAATGCCCCGCCAGCCGGTGCGCCTCCTTCCATCACCGCCGACCCTCAACCCGCGGTCGCAGCAGCCGGAAGCACCGTCAGATTGTCCGTGGCCGCGACGGGAGGCGATCTCGTCTATCAGTGGCGGAAGAACGGCCGTAATCTGCCTAATGGCGGCAACGTCAGCGGCGCGACCTCTTCCGCGTTGACGATCAGTTCCTTCAGCGACGCGGATGTCGCAGTTTACAGTGTGGCCGTCTTCAATCCCGGCGGCAGCACCATCAGCCGAAACGCCTCGGTGCGGCTCTCGAAATTCGACATCAACGATTCGTTGGTCGGCTATTGGAAGCTCGATGAATCGAGCGGTTCGAATGCCGCGAATGCTGCGGCTGGCGGCAAAGCAGGAAAGATCACGGGGAGCGCGACCTGGGGCGCAGGTCAAGTTGGGAATGCCCTGAGATTTGACGGCTCTACGACGTACGTGTTTGTGGATGATTTCACCAAAGCGAAGGCTCAGATCGGAGGTTCGGCTTGGGTGAATGTTGCCGCCGGCGCTGCGTCGGACGTGGCTTTCTTCCGAAATGCCCAGGGTAATCTTGGTGTCGGCGTGAACGCCAGAGGAGCCAGTTTGGCCGGGCAATTCGAAGTGGGTCTGGTGCTCGATGCGAATGACAATGTCCTCCGATTGTCTGGCGCCATCGGAGCCGGTCCTAACGTCGTCCGCGCGACTGGACCGGCGGCCTTCCCGCTCGGATCATGGCAGCATGTGGCGTTCAGTGGCGACGGAGCGCAGTTACGCCTCTATTTGAACGGCGCGGAAATCGCCTCTACGGACTACATCACGACGGTTAATCCGCCGGACATGCCGTACATCTCCATGGGAGCACGGCTGAACTTGGCCGATCCGGCTGACCCGGCCAGCGGTCTGGGGCCCGACCCAACTTCCCCGAACTTCCTGGCTGGCCAACTCGACGACGTGGCCCTTTGGACGCGGGCGCTCACGGCTGACGAAGTTTCGCAGGTCTATACCGCTGGCAAAGCCGGACAAGCTGTGACAACCGTTAAGATCACGGCACCGCCCGTCACGCCACCGACTGCTCCGACGGTCAAATCCGAACGGACAGCTACCGGCCTGAGAATAACCTACACGGGAACACTGCAATCAGCCGATTCAGTCACCGGACCTTGGACCGATGTGGCCAGCGCACAGAGCCCGTTCAACGTGACGGCGGCTCCAGGCGCGAAGTTCTATCGCGTCAAGCAATAATAAAACCTCCAACAATCACACGAGGCCGGAAGCAATTCCGGCCTCTTTTTTTTGCGATCCCGAGTTTTTCTTTCGATCGAGGCCGCGACGTAACGCTGACATTCGGTCGGCCAGTTCCGGGGCATTCCTGCCTCGTGAACCGTGAGGTCTGGAAACCTCGGAACTCGCTGGCTCGAAAACCGGCGTTGCGAACAACTCGGAGATGCCCCGGTCTTGCTTGGTCTTGCTCTTTCCGATTCGAAATTGCTTGCGCAGCAGCAAAAGAAGTCTAAAAGAGAGGAGCACTAACCCAGGCAGCACAGAGCAGCGTCTCTCAAAAATGCGCGACAGCCAACCGAAAGTCCGACGCTATGGTACCCGTCCCGTACCTTGACTCAGCGACGCCTGGAATCCCACCTACCACCCAGACAACCCTATGAAACAAAACATTCGGCTCAGATTGATGTTGCTTGCCTGTAGCTTGGCCGGGGCAAGCGCTGCGGTGACCCTGCAAGCGGCCGACACACTCATCGACTTCAACGCGGATCCCCAGGCCGCGGGAACCTACAAAGAATTGGGCAATGGCGCGGCCGAGTGGCGAAAGGACGGAGGCGCGGGCGGCAAACCCGGTGATGGCTACCTGGCGATTACAGACGCACGCGGCGGCCAGCAATCCACTCTCGTGTTCAAAGACCTCGACCCGGGCAAGGTGATCAAGGCGTTTACGTTCGAGGCGGATTTGCGCATCGGCGGCGGCACAGCGCGCCCAGCGGACGGGTTTAGCTTGAACTTCGTAAGGATCGGGGACCCCTTGCTGACGCACGCAGACGAAGGGACTGATCCTGCGTATCAAGACTTCGCTGGCACGGACAACGAGGCGCACCTGCCCGAGGAGGGCTCAGCAACCGGACTGGGGATTGGCTTCGACACATGGCAGAGTGCGGCGATCAAGGGCGTGCCGGATGTCGTTGGCATCAGCGTCCGCGTGGACGGTGACCTGATTACTCAGTTCCCGGTGCCGCTGAAGCCCGGCAATTTGTATCCGGGCGGCACTTATGACGAAGTCCCCTACCGAAATCTCGACATCAATGACCCCAATTACAAATTCTCCATGCAAACCGGCAAGCGGAACGAAGATCCCGGCTTCGACCCGGGCCCTGCCCAAACGCCATTCTCAGAGGATCCAGTCGCATGGGCTTTGAACATCAAGTATCTGAAATGGGAGAAATTCAAAGCGGAGATGACCGAGGACGCGAAGCTGAAAATCTTTTGGAAAGGAGTTGAACTAACGCCCGCTGGCGGGCTGCAAACCAAGTTCTTCCCCAGTGGCGGTCGCATCGTGCTGGCTGGCCGCACCGGTGGCGCCTGGGAAGTTCATCACATCGACAATATCAAATTGACCACCGTGTCCGTGACAGATAGTTCGCCCCCGACGGCGCCAGCCAATCTGGCGAGCGCTTCCGTTGGGTCTCGGAGAGTGTCCATCAAATGGGACGCCGCGACGGACGATTCGGGAAAGGTCGCGTACAATGTCCAGCGCGATGGCAAGGAGATCGTTCAGTTCAAAGTGGACCCTACGTTCACCGACACCGCGGTGTTGCCTGGCAAAAGCTACTCTTACAAAGTGCAAACTGTGGATCCCGCCGGAAACAAGTCCGCCTTCACAACCGAGCTCAAGGTCACGACACCTGCGGAAGTGCCTTCGACGGGTTACATGCTGGTTGAATACTTCACGGGGATCACCGGCACAGCTTTGGATGGCCTGAGAACCGACGCGAAATTCCCCGGCAGCCCGGATCTGTCGGAGTACGTGGAGAGATTCGAATCCAAGACTGGATTCGGCGACAACTACGGCGGGAGGTTGTCCGGGTTCATTACTCCGAGCGAAACGGCCAGTTACATATTCTTCCTCGCCGCCGATGACAACGCAGAGCTCTGGTTGAGCAGTGACGACAAGGTCGCCAACCTCCAGCTTATCGCCGCGGAACCGGAATGGAACGGAGAGCGCCAATGGGTTGTCAACGACCGGCGGCCCGGCTGTCCGACCGCTTGCGAAAATCGCTCGAAAGGCATTCGGTTGGAAGCTGGCAAACGCTATTATGTTGAAGCAGTGTGGAAAGAAGGGGGTGGCGGAGACAACTGTGCGGTCACGATGATCAAAGAGGGAGAAACGCTTCCGGCGAACGGATCGCCAGCCCTGAGCGGCGGTTTGATTAGCGGACAGGCCGACGCCGTGGGCAGTTCAGTCTCGATCACTCAGCAACCGCAGAATGCGACGACGAGTGAGAATACGACGGCGACCTTCACCGTCGCGGCGACTTCAGCTTCTCCCTATTTCACGACCCCAGTCTATCAATGGTATAAAAGTGGAATCGCGATTCGCGGCGCCAACAGCGCCAGTTACACCACTGCGTTGCTGAAGAAGGCGGACAGCGGCGCGAAATACAAATGCCTGGTGGCCATGCCAGGCGTCTCGGCGACCAGCAGTGAAGTGACTTTGACGGTGAATGATGACACGACTCCGCCAGCGATCGTCAAGGTCACGGGCTCCGATTCCTTTAATCGGGTGACGGTCGAGTTTTCCGAGCCGGTCACTGCCGCCACGGCCGGAACTGCGGGGAACTACACGATCGCGGGCTTGACCGTTTCGTCAGTGAGTGTTTTGAGCGACACGAAGGTCCGCCTTACGACAGGCAAGCAGGCCGAGAACACCGATTACACTCTGACGGTGGCGAACATTCAAGACACGGCGACCGGCAAAGCGAACGTCATTGCCGCGCCCGCCAACGCCAGGAAGTTTAAGTCGTTTGTGCTCACGCCGGGCGTGATGAAGTGGGAGTCTTATCGCGGAATCCCTGGCAACGCTGTCTCCGACCTGACGGGCGCGCCGAAGTTCGCCAACGGGCAACCGGATGAAGTGCGAACCGTAAATCTCTTCGAGGGACCGACCAACTACGACGACGCCTATGGGGCGCGGATCTTCGGGTTTATCACTCCCGAGAAGGCCGGCAAATATCAATTCCTCATGTCCACGGATGATAACGGCGAGCTCTGGTTGAGCACGGACGATACCGCGGCCAATAAAGCATTGATCACTTCCGAACCCCAGTGGGGTGCAGTCCGATCATGGACCTCGGCGGATCGGCGACCAGGGTGTCCAGATGCTTGCGAGAATCGTTCTGCGTTCATCTCGCTGCAAGCAGGCAAGCGCTACTACGCGGAGCTCCTGTACAAGGAAGGCGGCGGCGGCGATAACGGCGCCGTGACCTGGAGACTCGAGGGTGATCCCTTGCCTCGAGAAGGCTCCGATCCATTAAAAGGCAACTTGATCGCTTGGTACGCGGAACCGGCTGAGCCAGTCGGTGCGAAGCTTGCCGCCTCGCGTGACGGGGCCAACATCAAAATCGAGTGGGCTGGCGCCGGGGCGTTGGAATCCGCCGATGATGTCACAGGCGCGTGGAGCGCGGTGGCGAATGCGAAGAGTCCATTCACGGCTCCGACAACAGGGAATCGAAAATTCTACCGCTTACGGCAGTAGCTAGAGCTGACATTGTTGAGCGTCAAAGGCCGGGCGTTTGCCCGGCCTTTGCTTTTGCCAGATCGGCAATGGCTGCGTGTCTCGCTCCGGAGGCGCTATGTACTTTTGAACTTCCGCAGAATCTGGTCGATTTGTCCCGCCACGGATTCGAGCGATTTTTTCAACTCTTCAAACTCCTTTTGAGCTCCATCCGGCGGGACGATCGCAAGAGCTTGCTCCTCCGCCTGGCGCTTGGCCGCGATTGAATCCATCCATCGCATGCGCTCCACGAGGCCGCGCATGACGTCAATGGCAAAATCGGGCTTGTTCTGAATGAGCGCTTTGAAACGGGTTTGATCGATTCGCGCGAGCCGAGAGTTCTTTTTGGCGATCACGGTCGCACTGCGCGGCTGGCTGTCGATCACGGCCATCTCGCCGAAAATCTCAATCGGCTCGAACGTGCCGACCATCTTCCCTCGGACCTGGACTTCGATCTGGCCTTCCAACAGAACCATGAGTGTATTTCCTACCTCCCCTTCCTTCAGAATGGTTTGGCCAGCCTGGAATTGAAGACAAAACTCCGGCTTCCACAAAATGTCGGGCAATTTCATAGGGTCATTTCATTAGTTAGGTGCATGCAAGTGATCGCCGTCGGGATCATGGCACAATGCAGGCGGTCGGGGAAAGTCTGATTTCTGGACTCATTATCAGAAAAACAGAAAGACAAAGAAAGAGGCTTCGCGCTTTTCTTGGATCTGGTAGGGCCGACCTGCCGGTCGGTATGTGTTTAGCGTGGAGCGCGGCCTTCCAGGCCGCAGCGGGACCGCACGCACCACCGGCCATGGAGGATTTCGAAGCGCACGGCAGAGTCTCGGTTGCTGCGGCCTGGAAGGCCGCGCTCCGCTAAACAGATACGCCGGTCGGCCTGGGCCTCTCCGTTTCCTTCGTTTTCTCCTGTTCTCCTCACAAAAGGCAACGAAGGTAACGAAGAAGTTGGGAGAATTGAAATTTGATCCCGCAATCCGCGATCTTGCCTGTTTTGCCGAGGAGTCCAGCTGTTCTTTACACACCGGCCGCGGACTGGAGGTCGCGGGACGTGTCTTTCCGCGACGATTCCCAGAACAACCACAGAAACACTAAAGCGATCAGCGGCAGCCAGCCCGCGAGCGCCAGCCCCGCGTCGAACGAGCCGGTCTGATCGACCAGCCGGCCAAAAAACCTCTGCGCGGGTGAGGACGTCGCCCAGGCCACCGTGCCGAGAAGCCCCGTCACCTTGCCCTGATGCCGCGTGCTCAATTCCTGCGTGAATGAGTAGTAACACGGGAACAGACCCAGCGCGCCCGCGCCCACCACCAGCAACACCCCGAGCAGGAGCCAGCCTCTGGGCAAAAACACGATCAGCGTGGTGAGCGCGGTCAACGCCGCGCAACAACCATACACCAGCGACCGAGAGCCATGCACGGACCAGGCGCGCTTGACGAGCCAGAGCGAGACCGCGCCGGCCCCCAGGCAACCGACATCCGTCGCCACGTAGTAGAGCGAATTGAAATAGAGCGCTTCGGACTCCAGATAGCCTCGCCCTTCCTGCAAAAACTTCGGGAGCCAGGCGCGGATCACCTGCCAGCACGTATTGATGCAAGCAACCATCACCACGAGAGCGAAAAAGCGGCGGTTAAACACCAGGAAGCTGAGGCCGACTGCCGCCAGCACCGCGAGGGGATTTCCGGTGAGCATGACAATGGCCCAGGCAGCGATGAGCGCCAGCACGAAGATCAGAAGGACAGGCGCGGAAAAACGAGGGCTGAATACGACACGCCAGAAACGGCCTTCTCCTTCCGGAGGCGGCGGGCTGTTGGGATCGCCATTCGTTGCCGGACCGTTGGCCTTCGCCATCGCGAAGTCCGGCGCCCGCAACAGCGCAAACCATGCGACCAGCCAGAGCAGGCCGAGGCTTCCGATGATGAGAAAGGGCTTTCGCCACAAACCAAAGTCCATGCGGCCCGCGAGCATCCAGTTCATGACGAGCGGCGTTAAGATGGCTCCGAAAGATGCGCCGCTTTGCAGGACGCTGTTGCCCATGGTGCGTTGCTCGCGCGAAAGCAGGCGTTGCGTGGTCTTGAGCGCGCAAGGCCAATGGCCAGACTCGAAGAATCCGAGCAACGTTCGGCACACGAGCAACCCGGAATAGGTTTCCGCAAGGCCCGACAGAAAACCCATGACAGACCAGGCCAGAAGCACGGCCGGATAAAGCCAGCGCACGCTCCATACGTCCGCGATGATGCCGAAGGTGAACGCCCCGACCGCAAACGCGTAGCCGAAACTCATCTCCAGGATGCCGTATTGCTCCTGGTTGAGATTGAACTCGCGGGTGATGCGCGTCGCGACGCTCGGCAACGTCTGCCGGTCCATGTACATGAGCATCGACGCGCACAAGAGGAGACCGCAAACGCCCCACTTCCACACCGGCGACCGATCTCTCGTCGAATCGTTCACAGCGCGGTCGAGGGGGTTTCGGTGAGCCACCCCCCACCTTCACCCCTCCCAAGAGAGGAATCCGCGACCCGCGCGGCGAACAAAGCTCCCCTTCTCAGAGGTGTTGGCGGTGGGTTCATGGGCCGTGAGCAGGTCCGAAAGAAACATCTCCCATCAAGCTACTTTCGGAACGCATTGATGATGTCCTGCACGCCCACGCCCAGCACGGCGCGCGCGACATTCTCCAACTGCGCTTCGCCTCCTTGCACGTGAAAGGTCTGATGCACGTGCGTCGCCGATTCACCGGGCTTCAGCGCCAGGGCCGGCGAAGAACTTTCCAGCTCGTAGAACCGGCCCAACTGCTTCGCGCCAGGCTGCGGCGGACCATCGTTGTAACTGTTCACCGCATCGCCTCCGAACGGATTCTTCTGCTGTTCCCACATCGAATTAACGTAGTCGCTTGCGCCTTTCGGCAGCTTGAACTCCACGAGTGTCAGCGTGCCATGGGCAGTGTCAAAACTGCCCATGACGGATTTGGCCCGGCGCGGAGAAATGCCGATCTTGCTCCGATAACTGGCGTCGGCGCGGAAGACAATGGCCCCGTCCTTCACCACCAACCGATCGGCGGGCACTTGGCCAAAGTAAGTGTCGTTCACCACCGGCCCTAGCCGGGATTCGGGACCGGTCACGAAAGGAATGACGACGGAGGTTTCAGGCGAAGCGTTCAACATGCCCAGCACCCAGATCGAGAGCAGTCCACGCTCCTTCTTCCAAGGCCGCGCGCCGGTGTTCTTGACCGAGTTCACGGACTCGAAGCCGACGGCCTTGACATCGGAAGGCAAATTCACGCCCAGTTTGGCGAGGGCATCGGACACGTTCACCAGGCGCACTTCCCGATTCACTTCCAGGTCAAACGGGGTGCCGGAATAATTCGTAAAACGCAGTTGCCGGCGGCAGACGATGCGGTCCGTGTTCTTGCTGATGACGGCGAAGGGCTCGGTGTCCAGAGCGGCCGGCGTGTACCAATGTTCCAAATCAAACGGCGCGCCCTTGGCAAAAAAGATGGAGAACTGTCCGCCTTCGGGGCCCATCCAAAAACGGTCTTCGCCGCCAAAAACGTTGATGTGGGGTTGGAGTTTTCCGGAAGCGATGAGTTCGCGGTTCACCCACCCAAAGCCGGTTCCGCTCGGGCCGTCCGCGGTGCTGGTCATCACGCGGGCCTGGTAAGCTGGAACCACCGCGACCTGCGCCTGGCCGGATGGATCCATCAAGACGGCCACTTCCGTGTGCCGGCGGAGAAACTCCAGATCCTCTCCAAACGTGGCGGCCGCGGCGAGCGAGGGACGTGTCGTGGAATTAGTGATCAAAACTGCAGTCAGCAACAGGATTCGTGTCACGGCGCGAGACTGCTCCAAACCTCGCATCCAGACAAGCCGGCAGTTGATGCGCACGGGGATCGTAGGGCTTTCCCAGCCGGCCCTGGAGTTTGGATTGTGTTCGAGCGCAGTGGAGCCGTGAAATCTTTGAAGGCATGTATGAAGCCGGGAATCCCAACGGGATTTGTTTGCGGATAAGCCAGCCCCGGCAGACAGGCCCCGCAAGCCATTCTTCAAAACGCTACAATCGGCCCTTGAGCGGTGCGAGCATCCGGATTCAAGCGGGCCTGCACGATCCGGGCCAGCGCACCCGGCCGGTAAGGCTTGGCGAGGAAATTGACGCCTTCGATCAGTTCGAGTCCTTCCGCAACCGCTTCCGGGCTGTAACCGCTGGTGTAGATCACTTTGAGGAGTGGATCCCGGATTCGAAGTCTCCGAGCCAGTTCGCGTCCCGTCACGCCGCCGGGCATCACCATGTCCGTGAGCAACAAATGGATTTCCGCCGTGTGCTTCTCCCAGACGTCGAGCGCTTCGCTGCCCGAGCCCGCTTCCAGCACAGAGTAGCCGTAGTTCTGGAGAACTCGGCGGGCCAGCGACCGGAGCGCCGGTTCATCCTCAACCACCAGGATTGTCTCGCCCTTTCCTTCCAAGCCGGTTTTGGTGGGCTTTTCCATGCCTCGTTCCCCCGCTTGTTTTCGCGTGGCCGGCAGAAAGACTTTGAAAGCGGAACCGCGCCCGAGTGCGCTCGACACCTCGATCCAGCCTTGATGTTGTTTCACCACGCCGTACACAGTGGCCAACCCAAGGCCGGTGCCCTTACCCACATCTTTCGTGGTGAAAAACGGTTCGAATATCCGGCCCAGCGTCGCGGCGTCCATGCCGATGCCCGTGTCGCTCACGGTCAGGCAGACGTGAGGTCCGATGACTGCTTCAGGATGTGTGCCCACATAGGCCGTGTCGATTTCGATCGCCTCAGTCGAAAGAGTCAACGCGCCTCCCTGCGGCATGGCATCGCGCGCATTTACCGCGAGATTCATGATGATTTGTTCCACCATCCCGAGGTCAGCTTCAATCAGAGGCAACGCGGCGCTCTCTTTAAGTTGAAGGGCCACATGCTCGCCCAAAACGCGCTGGAGAATCTCTCCGACATTCCGGACCACCTCATTCAAATCGAGCAAGACCGGCCGCATGGGTTGCCGGCGGCTGAAGGTGAGCAACTGGCGCGTCAACTCGGCCCCGCGTTGCGCGGCTTTCCCGATCTGCGCCAGCGCTTCCCGGAGATCCGCTTGTGCATCCTCGCTATTTTGAAGCAGGCTGGTGTAACCCTGAATAATGGTCAGCAGGTTGTTGAAATCGTGGGCCACACCGGCCGCCAGTTGGCCGATCGACTCCAGCTTTTGAATGTGCCGGAGTTGCGTTTCCAAATTCAGCCGTTCCGTGATGTCAGCCGCGTAACAGTGCACAACCTGGCTCTCCCCGATGGGGAAAAACGACCACGCCACTGTGCGTTCTCCAACTTTTGTCTCGTGCTGGGAGCGGCTCTTACCCGAGTGCAGGCACTCTTTGACGATTTGCGCTGTGTCCGGAGGCAACACGGCGGGCAGCGAACCGCAGCCGAGAGACTCCGCCAGCACGCGCGCGGCGGCGTTGAAATAGACGAGGTTGCCCGCGGCGTCGAACTCCAGGATCGGGTTGGGATTCAAGCGTGGAAACGCCGCCAGCTTTTGAATCTCGGCTTCGGCGCGCTTGCGGTCGGTGATGTCCTCAATGACGCTTTCAAAGTGCAGGATTTTCCCGGACTCATCCCGCGCCACGTGCGAACTGATCGAGACCCAGATGATCTGGCCGTCTTTGCGATACGCCTGAACTTCGTAACCTTTGATGAATCCCTTTTCCTTGAGCTGCCCCGTCAACGTCCTTCGCCAGCCCGGATCCACATAGAGTTGCTGCCCGATATCCGTAACGGAAGCCATCATCTCTTCCGGGGAGGCGAAGCCCAGCATGCGGGCCAGCGCGGGATTGGCCGTGAGGAAGCGGCCTTCCGGGGTCACTTGCGCGAGTCCTTCAACGGCATGCTCAAAAATGCTGTGGTACCTCGCTTCGGTTTGGCGCAACGCTTCGGCCGCTCGGATTCGTTCCAGCGCGCCGGCGCAAAGATCTGCCAACGTTTGCAGCGTTCCCAGATCCTCCGCGGTGTAGGCGTTTACGGCATAACTCTGAACGGACAGCAAGCCGATGACCTTGCTGGCGTTTCGAATCCGCGTCAGCATCAGCGAGGCGGACGGACGGGAGGTATCGCCAAAAGGGATCGACTCCGGAGGAAAAGCGAACGGCTCACGGCGCAGGATTAATTCCGGACCGTGCTGCAGCACGTGCCGCTGCTTCCCGGTTGCCGGCGTGCCGACACGCGCCGGCTCCACCGGAGTGCGTTGGCCGTTTAGAATATCCACATTCAGCAGCGGGAACACTTCGTCCTTGTCCGCATCGTACAGATCGACCGTGCAGGCATCCCAACCAAACAGTGAATCGGCCACCTCGGCGATGATGCTCGCCGCATCTCTCGGCTTGGTGGCCAGACTCAGCCTCTGCCCCAACGCCGAGAATGCCGCCATCCGGATTTCGCTGTTCTTGGCTTTGGTGATGTCGCGTCCGACTCCAACGATCCCGACTATGTCTCCGGCGGCGTTCCGGATGGGCGAGAGCGACGTTTCAAAATATCTCTGCTTGGCGAGCGGACGAGTCACGGACCATTCATACACGACGTGTTCGCCGGCCAGCGCCCGCCGATTCGCTTCCTCATGAACCGGACTGGCGCTTGGCCCCAGGGCTTCACAAGCGGTTTTGCCCAGGAAAAACTCCGGCGCGATCCCTTCCTTTTCGAGCCATTTGCCATAGACACCGGTGTGGCGCTGCTCGCGGTCGAGCGTGAAAACGATGTCGTCCATCGCGTTGACTAGAGTGCGAAACTTGATCTCGCTCTCGCGCAACGCTGCTTCCGCAGTTTTCCGCTCGGTGACATCGCGAGCAACGCCCTGGATGCCGATCGTCCGCCCGCTTTCAACCAGAGGCCGGGAGCTGATCTCCACCGTTCTTCGGCGGCCATCCTTCGTCAGAATATCCAATTCGTACGTGGTGAGTGTTTCTCCCCGGGCTTTGCGGCGGGTCATCTCCTGCGCCCGGCCCAGGTGATCTGGAGCGACCAATTGGGCGACGGTCATGCCGAGAGCTTCTTCACGCGTGTAGCCCGTTATCCGGCTCGCCGAGGCGTTTAGACTCGTGAATCTTCCCTCGAGGTCATGCGTATAGACGATGTCGAAGGCATTTTCCACCAGATCGCGATAGCGCGCCTGCATGGACGTCTCCCGCTCCAGCCGGGCTCGGATCGCTTCCGTCTCAATCCGAACTCGCCTTCGAAGCGTGGCTGCCCACGCCACCGCCGCTGCGATGAGCGCGGTGATTGTCCCAATGCTCAACCACGTGTGGGTCGAGGTCCATCCCTGAGCTTGCAGGATCGGCGTGCCGGTCACGAACGACGGCTCGGGCGTCTGCGCCCTGGCGTGAGCCTGAAGAGTCCCAACGAAGAGGAGACTGGCGACGAATTGTGATTTGGTTGGCACTTTGGGCGTCGCTTGAATGATCGGGGCAATGATAACGCTGTTCGCTCGACGACAAGAGATTTACGCTGCCCTGTCAGCATTTCGCCGCCTGCCCGACCCGTCAAGCAAATCGTCGCGCAGGAAAAACTCTACGCGACCATTGAAGAGCTGGCCAGGGCTTCCAGCTCGCGATGCGTCACTGGCAAAAACACCTGGAACGTCGCACCCTGGTCCGGTTGGCTTTTCACTTCGATCCAGCCTTGATGTTGTTTGACAATGCCATAGACGGTCGCCAGGCCCAGCCCCGTCCCCCGGCCCACGTCTTTGGTGGTGAAAAACGGCTCGAAAATCCGGGCCAGCGTGGTGGCATCCATGCCGCAGCCGGTGTCGCTGACGGTGAGACGGACGAATTTTCCAAGGTGGGCTTCGGGGTGGTGCTGGAGTTCGGCCGCGTCGATCACCAGGGTTTGAGTGCTCACCAACAGCCGCCCTCCGCGCGGCATCGCATCGCGTGCGTTGACCACCAGATTCATGATCAGTTGCTCCATCATTCCGACATCCGCCGGAATGCTGGGCAATCCCGGCTCCAGCATGCACTCCAAAGCGATGTCTTCCCGCAAGACCGACGCGAGCATTTTGAGGATCTGGCTCGCCACATCGTTCAGGTTGAGCAGCCGAGGCTGCATCATTTGTCTGCGGCTGAAGGTCAGCAATTGGCGGGTCAAACTTGCGGCGCGATCCGCGGCCTTCGACACTTCCTGAAGCGACTCGAGCGCGTCCGGGCGAATGTCGGGCGACCCCAGCACCAGGCTGGTGTGGCCCTGGATGATGGTCATGATGTTGTTGAAATCGTGTGCGATGCCGGCCGCCAATTGGCCGACGGCTTCCATCTTCTGCGCGTGGCGCAACTGGCCCTCCAATTGGAGCCGGTCCGTGACATCGTAACTGATGCCGATGACATACGGCTCGGAACCCAGGTGAATGATCTCAAAGGACGCCAGGATGTTTCGAGTCTGGCCGCTCTTCGTCTGCACGCAGATCTCCATGTCCCGGACAGATTTCTCCGTCAAAACCCGGTTCACCATGGCCAAGCGATCGGCTGGATTCGCCCAGACGCCCAACTCCAGAGAAGTTCGGCCAATGACCTCATCGCGGCTGTAGCCCAGCAACCGCAGAAAGCTGTCGTTCACATCGATATACCGGCCCTCTTTCAGCGTGCAGATGTTGATCGGCAATGGACTCAATCGAAACGCTTTCGAAAATCGCTCTTCCGATTCGCCTAGGGCCGTCGCCGCTTGAATCCGATCCATCGCCCCGGCGCACAGATCCGCGAGGGACTGCAAAATCGCCAGCGCCTCGCGATCGTAGGCGTTCGGCTGGTAGCTTTGAATGGACAGGACTCCCACCACTTTCATCCGATGCCGTATCGGGACAAACATCAACGAAGCCGAGAGCCGGCTCTGGTCGCCGAACGGAACGAGGCCGCCCACCGCTGGAGACGAGTCCTGCCGCAGGATCAGTTGCGCGCCGTCCTCGATGACCTCCCTGTCCATGGGCGCCAACTTCCGGTCCGTGCGGCGCCAGGGCACGGAACTCCGCTGGCCGTTGATCACGTCGTAATTCAGGACCGGAATGACGGACTGAAGATCCGGCGTGATCAGGTGCATGTAACAGGCATCCCAACCCAGAAGCTTGTCAGCGGTCTCGGCCACGACCCACGCCGCTTCTTCGGCCGTCGTCGCCAGGGTCAGGTTCTGCGCCAGATTGGAGAACGCCGCCGTCCTTGCCTCCGCGCGCCGTCGCTCGCTGATGTCGCGAAGAAACACGGTCAAATCCGAAGGTCCCGTGGATTCAAGGCGTGTGACGGCCAGTTCGGCCGGGAACTGCGTCTCGTCTGCTCGCCGCGCCACCACTTCCATCCTCACACCTAAGGGAAGCGCTTCGCCCTCCGGAAGAGCGTGGAACGCAATATCCTCTGGCCGTTCGTTAAAGCTGTCCAGAGCGAGCAACTCCGTAAGCGACCGCCCCAACGCCTGATCTCTGGAATAACCGAAGGTTTTTTCCGAGGCCGGATTGAATTCGACGATGCGGCCATCCGGGTCAATCGTGATAATGCAGTCCAGCACGGATTCCAGGATCGCTTTCTTCCGCTCCTCACTCTGCTGCAGAATGCGCTGCGCGCGCTTCCGCTCCGTCACATCGCGGCCAAACCCCTGAATGCCGACCACTCTTCCTTTTTCCAGGACAGGGCGGGAACTGATTTCCACGGTAACTCTTCGTCCGCGTTTCGTCATCAAATCCAGCTCGTAAACCGTCACCGGATCGCCCCGGAGCTTGCGGGCGGTCATCTCGCGGGCCTGCGCCAACTGATCCGGGGCGACCAATTGAGAGATGTTGATGCGAACGGCTTCCTCGGGCGAGTAACCGGTGATCCGCTCTCCGGCCGGGTTGAACGAAGTAATGTTACCGTGGAGGTCGTGCGTATAGACAATGTCCGTGGCGTTATCCACCAAATCGCGATAACGCCGTTCCAAAGCAGTCTCTCGCTCCAAACCTTCGCGGAGCTGTTGGGTCTGGTGATCCACGCGCTTTCTCAGCGCAACCAGCCATCCGATGGCCGTCAGAGAAAGACCAGCCAGCAAGCCCAGCAAAAACAGCGCGCGGCGCACGGTCCACCAAGATTCGCCGATGGGAAGTTCAAGAGCCTGCTTCGCCGTCGTCAGCACCGGCATCGAATTCGTGGACGGCAAGGAAAGAGCCGATTGCGCCAGCGCCGCGGAGACCCAGAGCCAAAGAATGTAGGGCAGGCATCCTGCCGGCCAGTTGAGGCGGCATCCTTGCCGCGTAACAGGAAGACTCGGATGCTCCCGAAACCGTAACAAAAGCAAACGAGGGAAACAAAGAATTGGACGGGGCCTGGTTGAATTCCGAACTCTCTGGTCAGGCTCAGCGGGCGGGAACTCAATGCAAGAATGCCCGAATCCGTTTTTCTCCAAGCTGCAATCCTTCGTTCTCTTCGTTTCCTTTTGTTCAACTGAATTGCTCCGGTGGAACGAAAGCCACTCCGCCCTGTGGTTCATCAGGAAGTGCCCGGGCGTTTCGGACTTCTCAGACTGGCTCATGGAGTTCCCACTGTGTTTGCGGACTTCGATCAGGCCTGTTTCGGCTTCAACTCAAGTTCACCGGCCCATCCAGACAACCGCGAACGGCCCGGGCCAGAGTCGAAGGTTGATACGGCTTGGGAAGCAACGCGACGCCTTCGCGCAGCACAAAATCCTGACCGATCACGTCCATGCTGTATCCGCTTGTGTAAATGACCCGCAAATGACCCTTCTCCCGGCGCAATCGCTCGGCCAACTCCCGGCCATTGATCCCTTCGGGCATGACCATGTCCGTGAGCAGTAAATCGATTTCGCCGGCGTGAAGTTCCCAGACTTTCAAGGCCTCCTGACCGCTTCTGGCTTGGTAAACCCGGTAGCCGCATCGGCGCAGAACCTGCAACGCCAGCCGGCGCAAGGCCGGATCGTCCTCAGCCACCAAAATCGTCTCGTGGCCTCCGGCCACGGCCAGCTCCGCTTCGTTCTCGACCAGATCGTCTGCCAGGACGTCGGAGTGGGCCGGGAAGAAAACCTGGAAGGTTGATCCTTTCATGACTGTGCTGGCCACCTCGATCCAGCCTTGATGCTGTTTGACGATTCCATAAACAGTCGCCAGACCCAGCCCGGTCCCTTTGCCGACTTCTTTCGTGGTGAAGAACGGCTCGAAGAGTTTCGCGAGGGTGGTGGATTCCATGCCGCAGCCGGAGTCACTCACCGTCAGGCACACGAATCGGCCCGGGTGCGCTTCGGAATTGTGTTTGAGATACTCCGGATCGATCTCCCGGAGTTGTGTGGTGATCGCCAACCGTCCGCCATGCGGCATCGCGTCGCGAGCGTTCACGGCGAGATTAGTGATCAATTGCTCGATCATGCCGGTGTCGGCCTGGATGGCGGGAAGCCGCGGCGCGTATTGGCATTCAACGGTGATGAGTTCGCCCAGCAACCTCCCCAACATGACGGTGACCCGGCTCACCACCTCGTTCAAATCCAGGGAACGCAATTGCATGACTTGCTTGCGGCTGAAGGTCAGCAATTGGCGCGTCAGATTCGCCGCCCGGTCCGCCGCGATCGACACTTGGCGGAGCGATTCGGACGCCTCGTTGTTGAGCCGGGCGGTGGTCAACACCAGGCTCGTGTAGCCCTGGATGATGG
>JACPRI010000419.1 GCA_016190065.1 Verrucomicrobiota bacterium | reverse complement strand
GCCCGAAGTCCGCGTCTATTGTTTCGGCGGAACGCAACACGGAGCGGGCACCGGCAGGCCCGCTTCAGCGCCCGACCGCGGCCAGCTCATCGGCAACCCTGCGGATTATCGCCCGCTGCTGCGCGCCTTGCTGACCGCGCTCGACGAGTGGGTTCGCGCCGGCAAAGAGCCGCCCCGCAGCGTTTATCCGCGCATCACGGACGGCACGCTGGCCGGCTGGCGCGAGCGGGAGAGCGGCTGGCACGCGCTGCCTGGCGTCCGGTATCCCGAAGTCCTTCACGCGCCCGAATTCCTCGATCGCGGCTCGGAGTTCTTCTCGCACCGCCGATCAAGCATCGAGCCGCCCATCAGTCGTGGGCAGTTTGGGGTGAAGGTGCCGGCGTGCGGCGCCGACAACAACGAACTGGGCGCGTTGCTTCTTCCGGCCGTCGCAGTGCCAGTGGGAACTTACACAAGCTGGAACCTTCGCAGTCGCGCCCGCGGCGCCGAGAACGAGTTGGTCTCCCTCGCCGGTGGATACATTCCGTTTGTGAAGACGGCGGCTGAGCGCGAACGGCTCGGCGACCCCCGCCCGTCATTGCGTGACCGCTATAGCTCTTTCGACGATTACTCCCGCCAATTCCGCGCCGCGGCCGAATCGCTGATCTCGCAACGCTACTTGCTGGCCGAGGAACTCGAGTCACAGATGAAATCCATCGAGTGGCTGCGGAAGAGCTTTGAGTGATCCCACGTAGCGCAGAATTGTATTCTGCTGTATCGCGGAGTTGCAATCCGCAGACTCCGGACCCATTCGAACACCTTGGAACTTGCCGGCGCGCTGCCGATTGGAAATCGGCGATCCTGCAGTGCAACTCGGCGCTACGAGCTTGGCCCTGTCTGTCCTCATTCAGAGATGCGCCCCTCGTCCGCCCGGCGAAATGGATTGATTCTCCTCCCGGATCACGTATCACGCACCCGGAAGTCATGAACGTCGTCCAAATCACGCCCGGCGCGGGAAAAATGTTCTGCGGGAATTGCTTTCGGGACAATGCCCTCGTCGCCGCGCTGCGCAAGATGGGACACTCGACGTTGCTGGTCCCGCTCTACTTGCCGTTGACGTTGGACGAAGAAGACCAAAGCGCCGGCTCGCCCATCTTCTTCAGTGGCGTCAATGTGTATCTGGAACAGAAGCTGGCGCTCTTCCGCCGCGCGCCGCATTGGCTTCATCACGTGCTCGCTTCGCCGGCTTTGCTCCAGTGGGCCGCGGGGAAGACCGCGAAGACGCGTCCCGAAGACTTAGGCGAGTTGACCCTCTCCATGCTTCGCGGCGAAGAAGGGAATCAAGCGCGGGAACTGGACGAATTGATCGCCTGGCTCAAAACTCAGCCGGCACCGGATGTCATTTGCCTGTCGAATGCCTTGCTGCTCGGTCTGGCCCGTCAATTCAAGCGCGAACTCCGAGCGCCGGTCGTCTGCCTGCTGCAGGGCGAAGATTCATTTTTGGACGCGCTGCCCGCGCCGCACAAAGAGAACGCGTGGGCCGCTCTGACGGAGCGTGCTGCCGATGTCGATCTCTTCATCGCTCCGAGCCAGTACTTCAGCGAACTGATGGGCGGCAGACTCAGGCTGGCTGCCGGGCGCGGGCGCGTGATCCACAATGGCATCAATCTCGACGGTTATGCGCCGGCGGTTGCGCCGCCCGCGTCGCCCGTGATCGGTTACTTCGCACGCATGTGCCGTGAGAAGGGCCTGGACACGCTGGTCGATGCCTTCATCCTCTTGAAACAGAGAAATCGCCTCAAGGACCTGAAGCTGCGCGTGGGCGGCGGGTGCGGCCCGGCGGATGAAAAATTTGTCGCCCCGCTGCGATCCCGCCTTGAAGCGCGCGGCTTTCTCGCTGACGCGGAATTCCATCCGAACCTGGATCGCGCCCAGAAGCAAACGTTCCTGCGATCGCTCTCGGTCTTCTCCGTCCCGGCTCTCTACGGCGAGGCCTTTGGGTTGTATTTGATCGAGGCGTGGGCCTCGGGCATTCCGGTGGTTCAGCCGTACCATGCCGCGTTTCCTGAATTGATCAAAGCGACCGGCGGCGGCGTGCTCTGCGCGCCCGGATCGGCCGAAGCCCTTGCGGACTCGATTGAGCAACTGTTGTCCAACCCGGCCAAACTCCGCGCGATGGGTGAAGCCGGCCGGAGCGCGGCGCTCAAGCAATTCAGCGTGGAACGTCTGGCGCGGGAAACGGTGGAGACATTTCAGAGAGTTTGCGCAGACTCCGCGAAGAAATGACCGGGCGGCCCTGAAGGGCTGGGGCGAGGCCGACTGGATTTCCAATCGCAAATCTCAAATCGCAACTCTAAGATCCTGTTCATGGCCTACGAATTCAAAGCCACTCGCCGCGTCGAATTCTCGGACACGGATATGGCGGGGATCATGCACTTCTCGAATTTCTTTCGATTCATGGAAACCGCGGAGCAGGGCTTCTGTCGCTCCCTCGGATTCTCCGTTGTGCTCGGGCAGCGTGATCCCCCGCTCGGTTTCCCGCGCGTGCACGCCGCGTGCGACTACAAGAAACCGCTGCGATTCGAGGATCTGGTTGAAATTCACCTCCTGGTCCAGGAAAAGAAGTCCAAGTCGATTACCTACGGCTTCCGTTTCCGAAATCTCAGCGCGTCTCCGCCGGAAGAAGTCGCCCGAGGCCTGATCACGATTGTGTGCGTCGCTCACCAACCGGACGGCACCATGGCCGCCGCGCCGATTCCCGCCGAGATCGCCGGGAAAATCGAAGTCGCGCCGGCGGAATTGCTGGCCTGAACGATCCGACGGCAGTGAACCACTCATAAACACGGATGGACACTAATCCCAACGCCGGACCGAATTGACCGCGGATTACACGGATCAAATACATTAGTGTTTATTAGTGTCCATGAGTGGTTCAGAAATCTTAAGCCATTCTCAGCAGCCGTTGTCGGCGGCCGGACAACCTACGCGCCCATCACCTCCGCCACTGTCCGCAGCAACGTGTCGGACGTGTACGGCTTTCTCAGGAACGCTTCCACGCCCAGCTTGCCCGGATCGCTTTCGCGCGTCTCCGATCCCAGCCCGCTGGCGGCGATAATCTTTACCTGCGGGGCCAACACGCGCACGGCCCGAATCGTCGCCGTTCCATCCATGATGGGCATCATCATGTCCGTGAGAACCAGCTTCACTTCCAGCGCATGCTGGGCGCAGAGCGCGACGGCTTCGGCCCCGTTGCCGGCCGTCAAGACACGATAACCGGACACCTGCAACGTTTCCCGGGCGATCTGCTGGATCGCCGCTTCGTCATCGACGACCAGGATCAGTTCTCCATGACCCGTGGGCGACGGGCATCGCTCGGCCTCGGCGCGCCGGGTTTCAGATGAAGGTTCCGCCGCCAGATACACTTTGAATTTCGTGCCCTGCCCCGCCTCCGTCTCCACCGTGATGAACCCACCGTGACCTTTGACAATGCCGAGCACGGTGGACAACCCCAGTCCCGTGCCTTTGCCCGGTTCCTTGGTCGTGAAGAACGGTTCGAAAATCCGGCGCTGCACTTCCCGCGACATGCCCGAGCCGGTGTCGATGATCGTCAACAGGACATGGGGCCCGGGCCGGGCTTCTGGATTCATCCGGCCGAACGTGTCATCCAATGTCAGATTCTCGCCGCGAATCGACAGCTTGCCGCCGTTCGGCATGGCGTCGCGCGCGTTCACGCACAGGTTCATCAGCACCTGGTGCAGTTGCGTCGCGTCTCCCTTCACCGTCCAAAGGTCGCTGGGCATTTGGAGCGCCAGCGTAATCGACTTGGGAAACGTCTCGCGAATGATGCCTTGCATCTCCCGGACCACATGCCGGAGTTGGACCGCCACGCGTTCTCCCTTCAGGCCGCGCGAAAACGTCAAAACCTGCTTCACCAGATCCGCTCCGCGCTGGGCGCTGGCGGCAATCGTGGACAATATCTTTTGGCTCGGTTCGTCCGTGAACTTCAACCGCAGGATTTCCAGCGACATCAGGATCGGCGCGAGCACGTTGTTCAGATCGTGCGCGATGCCGCCGACGAGGGTGCCGATGCTCTCCAGCCGCTGGTTGCGCAGCATTTTTTCGTTCAGCGCCTTTTTCTCCGTGATGTCGCGGATAACGGAAATGGCCGCCGGTTTGCCTTGATGAATGAACGGTCCGGCGGTCAGTTCCGCGTCGAAATAAGTTCCGTCGAGCCGCACCAGCTTCTCCTCCGCGGGCGGCACAATCTCGCCTCGCTCCAGCACTCGGCGCGATCGCTCCACGCCGAGATCGTGAAAGGACGGATGAAGAAACGCGAGGACATCGCGTCCCATCAACTCTTCGGGCGCCGCGGCGCCCACCATGCGAGCCAGCACCTGATTGGCATAAACAATCTGGCGATCGCAATGAACCACAATGCCGTCCGGCGATAATTCCGCGAGTTTCCGGTAGCGCGCCTCACTATCCCGCAGCGCGTCCTGCATGCGTTTGCGTTCCGTAATGTCCCGAATGATGACCAGGGCCGAAGGCTTGCCTTGATACACGAAAGGCGCTGCCGCCACTTCCGCGTCGAATGGTGTCCCATCGATCCGCACCAGTTTCTCTTCCAGGGGAGGGACGTTGACGCGCTCCTCCTGGATCATTCGAATCCTGTCCCTGACCACCGAATGAAAAGCGGGGTGAATCCGGTCCAGGATCGAAGTGCCAATCAGTTCGGCGGGCTCCTTCGCTCCAAACAGTTCGCACGCCACCTTGTTCAAGAGCACAAACTCCCCCTGGCAATGGATGTAAATGGCGTCCGGCGAAAGCTCCACCAGTTTCCGGTAGCGTTCCTCGCTCTCGCGCAAGGCCGATTCGGCCTTCTTTTGCTCGGTGATTTCCACGACAATGGCGCCGACGCCCTGGGGATTCCCATCCTGGCCCACAACCGGGAAAAACGATTCCATCCAATGCCGTTGGACGCCCGGTTCGCGGGGGGTTTCTCCGGTCAGTTCGAAATTCAAAATGGGATCGCCCGTGGCGAGCACATGCTCGAACAGCGGCACGACTTCCGGCGCCAATTCGGGAACGACTTCCGAAACGGTCTTTCCAATATGCTCCTCGGCGGGGACTCCATTCATCTCCGCCAGCGCGCCATTGATCTGAACGAATCGGAAATTCGTGTCCAGAATCATCAACCCGGCCGTGGCCCCGCTGAAGAAGGAACTTAACTGCTGCTCTCGCAGCCGCACTTCGGCTTCGAGGCGCTTGCGTTCGGTAATGTCCGTCCATACGCCCACGGCCTCCTTCGGCTGGCCGGAGGCGTCGCGGCTCACGTGGTTGTTGTCCTGGACCCAGCGGTACGTGCCGTCTTTGTGCCGGATGCGATATTCCATCGAGTAGCCGCCTTCCTCAAACCCGCGGCTCGCGTCGGCTACCGCGCGGTCGCGATCCTCCGGGTGCAAGCTGTCCAGCCACCACTCGTAGCGCGCGGACTCCGCAGCCGTCACGCCCAGCAGCCGCTCGATGTTGTCGCTCACGACCACGGGAACAATATTCGGCCCGTCGAATCGGAGCGTGTAGATTACCGCCGGACTGTGCGCCAGGAGTTGACGCAGCTTTTTGTGGGTCAGCCGCAGTTCCTCCTCCGCTCGTCTGCGCTCGGTCACGTCTTGCTTGATTGCAATGAAATGCGTGATCGCTCCATCGCCTGCGCGAACGGGCGTGACCGTCATGTGCTCCGGATACAACGTGCCGTCCTTCCGGCGATTGATCAGGTCCCCATCCCACACCTCGCCCGCGAGGATGGTTTCCCAGAGCTTGCGATAAAACGCGCCGTCGTGCCGGCCCGACTTCAGGAAGCGCAGCCGTTGGCCGGCCGCCTCCGCCAGCGCGTAGCCGGTCATCGTGCTGAAGGCCGGGTTGGCCCACTGAACCTCGCCGTGTGTGTTGGTGATGACAATGCCGTTCGCCGCCGATTCCAAGGCCTTTTGCTGTAATCGCAGTTGGGCATCCGTCTGTTGCGCTTCGTGGCGCAGCCGTTTGGTTTCGAGCGCTTGCGCGACGGCGGCGTCGAGGCGTGCCAGCCGGTCTTTCAACAGGTAATCGACCGCGCCTTCCTTCATCGCCTCGACGGCCACGTCCTCGCCGATGGTGCCGGACACAAAGATGAACGGGATGTCCAGGCGTTGCTCCTTGAGGAGTCGGAGCGCGGCCAATCCACTGAAGTGCGGCATGCTGTAATCGCTCAGGATCACGTCCCACGCCGCGGTTTGGAGAGCCGTGAGCATGTCCGCCTCAGTCTCGACGCGGCGGGCAGCCACTTCATAGCCGGACCGCCGCAATTCGCGCACGAGCAGCCCGGCATCGCTTTCGGAATCTTCGATGATCAGGACATTCAGATGTGTCATATCAACCTCCAATCACTCATGAGCTGATTTTCCCTGGGGAGCGCACGCGCCTCGCGTGCTGTGGTCGGCGCCCTCGCCGACCACACTTTTCTGTCCGAAAAAGTCATTGCTCGATGAGACGGTTTCAAAGACGTTCCGACCGGCGAGGGCGCCGGTCGTGTGGCGCGTGTGCTCCCCGCGAAGTGTGCGATAGACATTTCGGCATCATGATTTCATCGGCGGCGTCTCATTGAGCACCAGCCAATAAAGGCCTAACTGGGCCACCGCCTCGGCGAATTGGTTAAAATCAACGGGCTTGCGGATGTAGCTGTTCGCCCCGATCCGGTAACTCTCGATCAGGTCCTGTTCCTCTTTCGAGGTCGTCAAGACCACCACCGGCACGAACTGAGT
>JACPRI010000416.1 GCA_016190065.1 Verrucomicrobiota bacterium | reverse complement strand
TAATCTCTGGTGTCCTGGACTTCTGGCAAATCCCGCAACTCCGAGGCCGCCTTTCGCGCTCCCGCTTAGGGAATCTCTCGAACGGAACTCGAGATGACTGTATCAGGCCACATTCCTGAATCAAGGCCGCGTCCGAAGCGCAGGGGCGCATCTCCGAATGAGGACAGGCACGCTGCGGAGTCTTTCTTCCTCTCCCTGTGAGGAACAAGCGGGGGGAATAGGAACGACACGGAGCTGCGCATCTAATCACTTGCCACCGGGGCCGTAGCCCTGGGCCGGCGTTCCGTCATCATTCAGGTGGCCGGTAGCCCACAGGACGCCGCGCGTCACGAGATCGAGGTAGCGCGGGTCTTCCACCGTCGCGTTGTTGTGGCCAATCGTCGTGCTGAAGACGCGCGTCTTCTTCGAGCCATATTCATTCACCCAGGCGACGACGAAATCGTTGGTCTTTTCGGCGCCGTTCCTTTGTTTGAAAGTTTGCTTGCCGTAAGCAATCGGGCGCGCCGTTTTGAAGACGTCAATGTTGTTGTAGTGCTCCTCTTTAATCGTGGTCCAGTCCGTCAAGCCGACAGTGATGGGGATTCCCTGGTCCACAAAGCGGATCGAGATCGGCTCCTGCGGACCATGCCCGCTGGATTGCAGGCCGAGATACTCGAACCACAAACCGTGCGGCGTCCCAGGCGTCACGGGATCGTTCGGATTGCCGATGCGATACGAGTGCATGGCGCAGTGGAGATTGACGCCGGGCAGGCCGTCGCGATGCGGCTTGAGCACGCCTTCCACCTGCGCGGGATCCGAGATCGAGGAGCCGCATTCGTCGTGGATGACGAGGTCGTAACCCTTGGCGTAATCCGGATGCCCCAGAATCGCGAGCGGCGGCTTCGTGCTCTTATCGTCGGTGTGAATCTGATCGATGACCACATTGGCGCGTGCCTCGAGGCCTTTTTTGAGGATGTCTTTTTGGTTCGCGTAATCGTGGCAACAGCCGCCGGTGATCAACAAGACGCGGATCGGTTTGGGGGCGGCGGACACGGCCTGCGGTGCAGCGCATGCGATCATGGCCAGAACAAGCAGGGAGAGACTGGTTGTGCGGAGAGAGAGGCGGATTATCATAGCCCTCTTATAGGGTCTGGAGATGGCGTTGGCAAGAAGTGGCCTCTTATGGCAAGGTTTCTCGCGTGCCGCGCAAGATTCGTCAGTTGGTGGCGGACCTTCAAAAGGCCGGGTTCACTGTCATGTTCGGAACGGACTCCGAAAAGTGCAGTCATGAAAGCGCAAGATCGTTATCTGCAGTTTGTACGCTGGAGTGAGGAGGACAAGGCGTACATTGGCTATTGTCCTGATCTTTATCCTGCCGGAGGCGTCTGTCATGGCGCCACGCCGGTGGAGGCGTTTGCCAGGCTCTCCGAGATTGTCGAGGACACGGTCACGACCGCTCAGGTTCAGGGCCTGCCGCTCCCCGTACCACGCACACGTCCGATGCGCGAAGTTGAGGCAGGCGTGTAAAGTTCCCGGAGAGTCACGCCTTCAGGGTTCGGCGTCCACCAAGCGGCACAGTCAGCGTTGGAAACAGAAGCACGGGAGCAGGCTTCATATCACGCATTGACGGGGTCCGCCGCTTGGCTCGAGGAAGCTTTATCACAGAAAAGCGCGATGATGAAGGTGGAACCCATGGCCACTGCGGAACCGCAAATCTTGGAGTCTGCCGAGGCGCAAGCCGAGACTCGCGCACTCCCCAACCTGGAGGATTCGGCCTCCGACTGGCTCTGCGCGTGGTGCTTCAATCGTGTCGCGAGTGACAAAGACCGCCTGGCATGCGACGGCAAAAGTGAGTTCACCTTTCGCAATCCCGAAGGAATTCAGTTCGACATTCTGACCTTCTCGCGAACGATCGGTTGCGAGACGGCCGGCGTTCCCACGCTGGAACACACCTGGTTTCCGGGCCATGCGTGGTGTTTTTGCCTCTGCGACCGATGTCGAGCGCATCTGGGTTGGCAATACACCGGCGCCAGCGAGTTCGCCGGGTTGATCCGTGAGCGAATTGTGCGGGCTTTGCTGGTCCGGAATTGAGCTGGGAAAGAATCTGGAATCCCAAAGACCATTCGGAACCGATTCTGATGAACAGTCCAGAGCGCCACGTCTTATCCCCACATCGCTGCATCGCATTCGTGCGGATGGTGTGGATAGGGCGAATCGAAGCGCCGGTTCAGCGCCACCGAATCCTCTTCGCGTTTGAAAATCGAGCCTTGCCCTTCCGCCATTTGCATAAGCTTCTTGATCTCGCTTTCGGTGATCGGGCGGTACGCATAGCCCGCGTTGATCGCTTTCTCGGCCAGGTCAAGCCAGGCGGGTGAAAATCCGGTCCCAACACCCGGCAGCGATAACGTGAAGCGCCAGGCCATGTTGATTTCCTCCTGGTCCTCCAAAGTTCGGTACCACCATTTGTGTTTGAGCGCTTCGCCTGGCTTCGGCAAACCGGCGTTCATGGGTTTGATGGCGAGGACGCCTGCGCCTTTCTCTTGCGCCACATCAAGGACCTCCTTCCCGAACGCCCGGTTGAAGTACTCCACATAATTGATCGGGAACATCACCGTATCGAACGGGAAACTCATCAAAGCCGCCACCGCGGCTTTTGTCGTGTGCGCCGAAAACCCGATGAACCGCACTTTGCCTTGCTCTTTGGCTTTCAGGATCGCCTCCATCGCGCCGCCGGGAGCAAGCGCCTTCTTCACGTCGGCAGGCTGCACGAGATGGTGCAACTGATAAACATCGAAGTATTCCGTCTTCAGACGTTGCAGGGAACGCTCCAGTTCAACGCGGCAACCATCCGCGTCCCGCATCTTGGTTTTGCAGGCGAGGTGATAGACGCTCCGGTCGAGTCCTTGCAACGCAACGCCCAGTTTGTTTTCGCATTCGCCGTTGGCGTAAGCGGGCGCGACATCGAAGTAATTCACGCCGCGCTTGAAGGCCTCGTGCACAGCGGCGGTGCAGCGCTCCTGGCTCTCCTGTTTCAAGCTGAAGCCGGGAAAACCGACAATGGACACCTTCAAACCGGTGCGTCCCAGCGCTCGTCTGGGCATGCCGGTGCCGTCCGCGATCACTGGGGCTGCCGCGCTGGGATCGATCACGGAGTTGATGCCCGCGGCGGCCGCACTGCCCGCCACACCGCCGACGAATTTCAGGAATGATCTGCGTTTCATAAACTCTTTCATGTTGGATGCTCGATACCATAAATATGATCGGAACGAGGCATTCCCGTGGTTGACCCCGGTCAAGAGCGCGCGCCGGAAATTCGCAGAAGTTTCCGCGGCGTTTGCGTCACATGAAACTGGCAGTCCGCAGTTTGAGCGTTGCCAGTGGGAAGATGATGAGACACCTTTGCCTGCGGCCTTCCGCTGGCAGCGAGTGTTCCGATAATGAATGAACTGGTTCGAATGGGCATGGGATGAACGACGCGATCGTTTTTGAACGGATCACCAAGATTTACGAAAACCGCCAAATCGCGGTGGCGGACATTTCATTTCGTTTGCCCGCGAACTCGACCATTGGGCTGCTCGGCGCGAACGGCTCCGGGAAATCGACGATCCTGCGCCTGGCTCTGGGCCTCATCACGCCCAGCGCCGGTTCGATTCAGGTTTTCGGCCAGCGCATGCATCCCGGCGCCCGGACGATTCGCCAACGCGTCGGGTTCCTTGCGGACGATCCGGCTTTTCCGAAGGATCTCACGGCGATCAGCTACCTTCGTTTCGTCGGCCAATGCTTCGGCCTGGGCCGGGAAGAACTCAAGGCCCGCCTGGGCACTCTCTTGCGGGCGGTCGGACTCCTGGATGATGCCGGGCGGAAGATCGGCACGTTCTCGACCGGCATGAAGACGCGCCTGGGCGTGGCGGCGTCCCTGATGAACGATCCCGAACTGCTCGTCTGGGATGAACCCACGGCAGGATTGGACCCGATCAGCCGCCGCCAAACGCTGGAACTGTTGGAAACGTTTCGCGGCAAAAAGACCGTCATTCTCAGTTCGCACATTCTGGGCGACATCGACCGCGTTTGCGACCGGCTTTTGGTGTTGAATCAAGGACAACTTCTGTTCGACGGCCGCCGTGTCGATCTGGAGAATCTTCTTCCTGAAAGTGTGCTGGAAGTGCGAGTCTCCGGCGCCGTGGACCGGTTCCGCGCGGCGGTTCGCGAGCGGTTGGGATGGGCAGACCTGGGACAGGATCGGGATCGCCTGCGAATCGCGTTGAACGGCCACAACTCGGTCGGGGACATCGTCGGATCGCTGTTGACCCTGGCCAAAGAGACCGACACGGTGGTTGATGGAATCAACTCAACCAGCCGCCGGCTCGAAGATGCTTATTTGAAACTGATCACCGAGGATGAATTCCGTGGCTTCCTCCGCGCTTCAAAATCCTGACCGCCGCTTCCCCAGCCGCTGGCATTCAATCCGAGTTCTCGCGCTGGCGGATCTCGAGGTGATCTGGCGTTCGTGGTTGTGCCGCGGCTTCTTGCTCGTCAGCGCTTTGATCACCGTCCTCGAATTGAAGAGCATGCAAGCCCACCAACAGGCCGCCAGCCAGATGCTCGAAGCGGTCTTCACGACTTACATCGTGATCTGGATGCATGGCATTGTTTTTATCGCCGGCGGCGCTCTTTCTCGCGAACAGGATTGCCTGGCCGATGGCATCCTCAGCCGCGGCGTGACGCGCGGCGAGTACCTGAGCGGGAAACTCGCGGCGCGCAGCCTGGCCATCCTGTTCATGATCGGCCTCGTGCTGTTGCCGTCGAGTTTTTGGGCAATTCGCCAGGACCAATTGATCCGCACCGAGGATGGATTCGTCGCCTCCCATGCGCGCAACACGCGAATTGAAGCCTGGGATCCGAAGAAGGTTTTTGCCGAAGCCAACGGAACGATTTCCGAATCCGCCTTCAAACTCGGCGACTCGGTCCGCACCGGAGACGTGCTGGCGCAACTGGATGACCGCCCTTTGTTTGACGCGCTCGAAAACGAGCGGCGAGGCGAAGAAAACGCGCGCAACGACGTCACGAATGCCCGCCGCCGATTTGAGGAAGCCAAACGCGCCGTCGCCCAGGCCGAAGACGCCATGACACGAGCCGAGCGCGCGTTGATCGGCAAGGATCTCATGAGCAAGACCGAGCAGGCGGACCGCGAGACCGAGCTTCGCTCGCGCAAACGCGATCTCAAAAACGCCCAAAACCAGGTCGGCATCACTCAGGACGCCATCCAGACCGCCGAACGCGCGGTCGAGAATGCTCAGGCTCGCGTGCGCGACGCCCGCAAGCGTCTGGGCTACGCGACGATCACGGCGCCGACGTCCGGTTATGTCACCGAGGTGACTGTGCAACTCGGACAGCCCGTGAACCTGGGAACGCACTTATTTACCATCGCTCCCTTGGACGAATACGAAGTGCGAGTGCCGATCTACAAATACGAAGAGTTCAAGCGCCTGAAAGCCGGGCTGCCCGCTTACGTCAAAGTTGAAGCCACTGAGTTCACCGGCTCGATCGAACGGTTGAGCGCGACGACCCAGCCGGATCGCTGGGGACGAGACAGCAACTACGCGTTCGTTCGCTTCAAAGGTAACGGATCGCTCGGCCTGCTGGGCTTGAACGCCGTCGTGCGTCTGGCCCTTCCGCCCCCCGATCAGCGGCCCAC